>CAZPEQ010000007.1:0-20354 GCA_964585605.1 uncultured Weeksellaceae bacterium
CTTCTGGTAATGCAAGTTCTTGCACGGCCACGGTCACGGTATTAGATACTATTTCACCCGTTGCGGTTTGTGTAACTGATACTATTTCACTTGATGGCTTTGGTAACGCTACGTTGATCGCTGCTAACGTCGACGGCGGTAGCTCAGACAACTGCGCAGTGGATCAACTTACCGTTAGCCCCAATACCTTCACCTCGATCGGTACCTTCCCAGTATGGTTGGTAGCGACCGACGTGAGCAGTAACGTGGATAGCTGTCAGGTGAATATTGTGGTAGTAGATAACAACGCACCTACTGCTGTATGTAACGATACAACACTATATCTAGACGCAACGGGTAACGTAGCGATCAACAGTATTGATCTAGATGGCGGCAGCACCGACAATGGAATGATCACCAGTATCCTTGCAAGTGATACGACCTTCGATTGCAGCCAAGTAGGAGTCAATATGATTCTGCTCACGGTGACCGATGATGGCGGAAATAGCTCGCAGTGCATTGCGAACGTAACCGTACTAGATACCATCTCACCCGTTGCGGTTTGTGTGACCGATACGATTTCACTTGATGGCTCAGGTAACGCTACGTTGATCGCTGCTAACGTCGACGGCGGTAGCTCAGACAACTGCGCAGTGGATCAACTTACTGTTAGCCCCAACACCTTCACCTCGATCGGTACCTTCCCAGTATGGTTGGTAGCGACAGACGCGAGCAATAACGTGGACAGTTGCCAAGTGAATGTTGTAGTGGTCGATAACAACGCACCTACTGCCGTATGTAACGATACAACATTATATCTGGACGCAACGGGTAACGTAGCGATCAATAGTATTGATCTAGATGGTGGCAGCACGGACAATGGAACGATTACCAACATCGTTGCCAGTGATACGACTTTCGATTGCAGTCAAGTAGGTGTCAACAACATTACCCTAAGCGTGACAGATAATGGAGGCAACACAACACAGTGCAACGCCCAGGTTACTGTGCTGGATACGATATCCCCGACAGTAACATGCCAAGACCTTGATGTGTACTTGGGTATCAGTGGCGTAGCTGGAATTCTGCCAGCTGATGTGATCATATCCAATGGAGATAATTGTTCAGGAACAACCCTTTCTATTGATGTGAATACGTTCGATTGCACAGACGTAGGAACACCAGTTATCGTTACCTCAACCGTGACTGATGCCAGTGGGAACGCAACCACATGTACTTCAATGATAACTGTTCTTGATACCATTGCACCAACCATAATATGCACAACCGATACCCTGAATTTGGGCGGTTCTGGTTCTGTTACCGTGGCGGTCAACGACATCAATAATGGCAGCTTTGACAATTGCATAACCATAGCTTACACCATTAGCGGACAAACCGTGTTCACGGCGATTGGAACTTATCCAATTACGTTGGTCGGCACGGATCCAAGTGGCAATCAAGACAGTTGTATGGTAAATGTCGTTGTCGTTGACAATAATGCGCCTATCGCTGCATGTAACGATACTACACTGTATGTAGATGCTTCAGGGAATGTAGCTATCAATAGCCTTGATTTAGATGGTGGCTCAACAGATAATGGCGCGATTGTGAGTATTGTAGCGAGCGATACGACGTTTGACTGCGCGCAATTGGGCAACAATACAGTAGTCCTTACAGTTACAGATAACGGTGGAAATACAGATAACTGTAATGCAACTGTTACGGTATTGGATACCATTGCTCCGGTAGCAGTATGTATGACAGATACGGTTAATCTAAGTGGTGGATCCGTATCGATCACCGGTGCGAATGTTGATGGCGGTTCTACTGATAACTGTTCGATTGCTTCATTGCAGGCCATACCAAGTGGTCCATTCACCGCAGCTGGTACGTACAATATCGACCTCGTGGTGACTGATCAGTCTGGGAATACAGATACCTGTTCAACGACATTGGTAGTAACGGATAATGCAGGCCCAACCGCACTGTGTAATGACACGACGTTGTATCTCGATGCCCAAGGCAATACTATCGTTCTTTCAAGTATGGATCTGGACGGTGGTTCATTTGATAACGCCGGGCCAGTTACATTCTTAGCTAGCGATACAACGTTCGATTGCACCAATGCCCTTACAACGCCAACACCGGTTATCTTAACCGTGTTCGACTTGTCGGGTAATGCTGATCAGTGCGTCGTTAACGTTACGGTGTTGGATACCATTTCACCTGTGCTCATTTGTCAGTCTGATACAGTATTGAGTAATGATCCAGGTAATTGCGGTGCAATTGTGAATTACACCTTACCAACAGTATCTGACAACTGCGCTGGAGCGGGTGCGATTTTAACTAGCGGACCTGCAACAGGAAGTGCATTCCCGATCGGCACGACCACCATTGAGTATGAAGCAACAGATGCTTCTGGCAATACCAGCACTTGTTCGTTCACCGTAACGGTGCAAGACACCGAAGCGCCAGTTGCCATTTGCCAAACGGATACGCTGATATTATCAGGAGCCGGATTAGCGACGCTGACCCCGGGAGATGTGGATGGCGGTAGTACGGACAATTGCGGCATTGTGAATTCAGTTATTGACACCTTGTTCTTCACCGCCCCTGGTACGTACCCGGTTCAGTTGACCGTGTTTGATGCGGCAGGTAATTTTGACACCTGTGACACCGTAGTTGTTGTACTTGACAATACTTCGCCGATCGCACTTTGCAGTGATACAACCTTGTACATTGATGGTAGTGGAAGTGTGATCACCCTGTCTAGCATGGATCTGGATGGAGGGTCATTTGACAACGGTTCGATTACCAGTATTGTTGCCAGTGATACCCTATTCGATTGCAGCGATGTTGGATCACCTGTAAGCGTTACGTTGACCGTAACTGACGCTGGCGGAAATGTGGATCAGTGTACGGCAATTGTTACTGTGTTGGATACCATCTTGCCTATACTCAGTTGTCAGCCAGATACGGTATACCTTGATGGCTTTGGAAGTGGAATCGTAGATCCCGCAGCACTTGCTCCTGGGGCAACAGATAACTGTGGCTCGCCTACTTTAAGCGTTAGTGTACCCGCGGTGGACTGTACCAATATTGGAACACCGGTTTCGGTAACCGTAACAGCCATTGACGGGCAGAACAGTGTTACCTGTAACACAACAGTTACCGTGCTGGATACAATCGCACCAGTGGTCAATTGTATGAACATTACTGTAGTGCTAGGGCCAAGTGGAACGGTTACGATTGTGCCTGCGGATATTGACGTGAGTTCAACTGATAACTGCAGCCTGCAATCGTTGACCATATCTCAAGACACTTTCACTACGATTGGTGATTTCCCAGTCACCTTAGTTGGAACTGATCAAAGCGGCAACGTTGACTCTTGTTCCGCTGTGGTAACGGTGATACTATTCAACGTGGCACCGGTCATTCTCGATAACAATGGAAATAGTGCGGATACTTTGATGTTCAGTACAGAAGAAGACACACCTATCCTGATCTGTTTGCCTGTGATCGATGGTGATTTAGATGCCGTGGATGTGACCGCGGTCTTCAACGGCCCGTCAAATGGTTTGATCTCAGGGTTGAATGATGGAGATACTTGCTTCACGTACACGCCGTTCAGCGGGTTCTTAGGCACGGACTTGCTACATGTTATCGTTTGCGATACCGTGGGTCTTTGTGATACAGTTGTTGTTGTTATCGACGTGATCGAAAGTCTTGATCCGCCAATTGCAGTGGATGACACAGCCACTGTCGATCAGAATGGTTCGGTCATTATTGACAATGAAGGCAATGATTCTGACCCGAATGGTGATCCGTTCTCAACCGTATCTGCAACAGCGAACAACGGATTGGTTACTATCAATGGCGATGGTACCATTACCTACACACCGAATCCAGACTACTGCGGAATGGACTTGATAAGCTATACGATATGTGATTCTACCGGATTGTGTGCTGATGCCTTTATTGATGTGGAGGTCATTTGCGACGACCTCATCATACCACAAGGATTCTCGCCTGACAATGATTTGATCGCAGATACATGGGTAATTGAAGGACTTGATAATTACCCGAATAACAGCATTAAGATATTCAACAGGTGGGGGAGCGAAGTGTTTGCAGCTTCTCCGTACATGAACGACTGGGATGGTAAGTCTACTGGGCAATTGACTTGGCAAGGTGATCTGCCAGAAGGAACTTATTACTTCATCCTTGAACTAGATGAGGAAACCGAAGCAATAACCGGATTTGTTTACATCAAGCGAATTAACTAATGAAAGGAATTCAGAACATAAAACTGCTCTTCCTTGTGCTTGGCGTGGCACTTGGCATCTCTCAGAAAGCCAGTGCGCAGCAGGATCCACTATATACCCTGTATATGTGGAACACGCTTAGTGTCAATCCAGCTTATGCAGGTAGCGCTGATCGCTTGTCCCTGACCGCGCTTAGTCGAATACAGTGGACCGGTATTGAAGGTGCGCCGCGAACACAATCGTTTGTGATCAGCACGCCGCTGAAAGATCAGCACCTCGGAGTTGGTTTGAGCGTCAACCATGATAAAGTGGGCCCGGTCACCAACACAAGCCTGTACGGCGACTTTGCATACCGAATGCACTTAACCCGCCAAACAAGACTTGCATTTGGTTTAAAGGCTGGCGTTAATTTGTTGCAAGGCAACTTTGCGGATCTTAACAACGTTGATCCTACCGATCCGAACTTTCAGCAGAATTTGCCAAATAAGGTATCACCCAACTTTGGATTTGGCGCGTACCTCTATAACCCAAAAGGATACATTGGCATAGCGGCACCTAAAATCTTTGAAGATGAACTGGTGGTTGGAGGAGATGATCCAGGCGTAGTGGGCTTTTTTAAAGAACAACGCCATTACTTCTTGATCGCTGGTTACGTTTTTGATATCGATCGAGATATCAAGTACCGCCCGAGTATTCTGGTACGAGCGGTTCAAGGCGCACCGCTGGCTATCGACGTAACCAACATGATGGTTTTTGCGGATAAATTTTGGACCGGTTTAGCATATAGACACAAAGAAAGTATTGATGCGATCGTGTCGTACCAATTCACTGATCAATTTAGAGCTGGGTATGCCTATGATTTTGCAATTTCTGGATTGCAGGGTTACCAAGGAGGTAGCCATGAGATCATGATTACCTATGACCTGAAATTCATCAAGCATATGGTGCTTTCACCGCGGTATTTTTAGGATGAAGAGATTATCAAATACCATTGTTTGCCTGTTGGTTCTTGCGTGTACAACAGCCTCTGCTCAGTACGCCAGCTTGAAACGTGCTACGCAAAGCTTTGAGAGGTTAGCCTATGAAGATGCCGCTCGCCAGTATGAAAAGGCGGTTAAGCAAGGAGCTAATGAAATTGAAGTTGCCCGAAACTTGGCCATCAGCTATCGCAAATTACGTGACTTTAAAAACGCGGAAAAGTGGTACGCTAAAATGATCTTAGCCAAAGATGCAAAGCCTGAGGATTTATATAATTTTTCGGAAGTGCTAAGGAGTAATGCCAAATATGCAGAGTCAGAGTTCTGGTTAGAAGAATACCGAGAGGTATCTGAAAGTGATAGCCGAGTCGCGCGACAAAAAAATGCACTGGCTTACCTAGAAGATATCTGGTTTGAACCTATTCTCAACTGCCGAGTAAAGGGTATTCAGCAAAACACGAAATTCGCGGATATGGGCCCCACGCTGCGAGATGGGAAAGTATACTTCGCTTCTTCGCGTTCAACTAATGCCCTTGTAGAACGAACGCATAGTTGGAATGATATGCCTTTCATGGACTTGTATGTGGCCGACACAGCGTTATACGGTGAGCTTGAAAATGTACAAGAATTGGAAGGCCCTTTCAATACCCGTTACCATGAAAGTAACGTGTCTTTCGATAAAGAAGGTACGCGTATGTACTTCACGCGAAATAATTTCTTTGAGGGTAAGGCAGGTCGCAATAAGAAAGGGGTGAATAACCTAAAGATTTACTACGCCGAGTATGTTGAGGGAAGTTGGCAGAAAGAAAAGTCCTTTAAGTATAATAGTGATGAGTATTCAGTAGGTCATCCGAGTGTTAGCAGTAAAGGTGACCGCTTGTTTTTTACCAGCAATATGCCCGGTGGTTATGGCGCTACGGATATCTATGTCTGCAAGATGCTTGAAGATGGTAGTTGGGGTGAACCAACCAACCTCGGGCCAAATGTCAATACAGAAGGGACGGAAATGTTCCCATTGGTATACGGTGACGGAACACTGTACTTTGCCTCTGATGGCCATAAAGGTCTCGGCGGATTAGATATACATGCGGTTCGTATTCCTTATGACCGACCAGGTTTTGTAGAGAATTTAGGTGCTCCTGTAAACAGCGGTTATGATGACTTTGGCTTGGTCTTGAACGAAGAAGGAACGCGCGGTTACTTTGCCTCAAATCGAGAACCAGGTATTGGAGATGACGATATATATACGTTCGTGCTCAAAGACCCCATGCGTTTTGATATGACCTTAACAGGCCGGGTCACCCTGGGTTATTCAGGGCCAATACAATCTAATATTCCAGTGAAACTGTTAGATCGAGACGGCGCGTTGATCTATTCAACAGTAACGGATGACTTGGGTAATTTTGAGTTTGCCATAGATAAGGGTATGGACTATTCCTTAGTTACCGGACCAGCTAACGCGGAGATTCTCCTTGAATTTGATACACACGATATTGAATCTGTGCCCTTTACCGTAGATATGGACGTGGTCATACCTCCATTAACAGGAGTTACCCTTTGGGCCTTGATCAAGGATATGAGGACAGGCAGGCACTTGTCAGATGTAGATGTACGACTTATCGATAAAAGTGATGGAGAAGAGTTGTTCCGCGGAGTCACTGATGCAGCAGGGAATGCCCGCAAAAGCTTTCCCGAAGCACTTATTGACGATGAACTCTCATATACCGTAGAGCTAGATAAGCTAGGATACTTGCCTAGGTCTTTTGATGTGAAACTCAAGGTCAACGAGTTTGGAGAAGTTCCGCTGCATGAATTGTTGGGCGATATGTTCTATTTGGTGCCGTCTGATATTGGGGTGGACTTAGGTCATGCAATGGCATTGAACCCGATTTACTTCGATCACAATAAGAGTGCGATTACGCCAGAGGCAATGGCGGAATTGGATAAGGTGGTACTGGTCTTAAAGAACTTCCCCGAAATGATCATCGAGTGCGGCTCACATACGAGCAGCTCCGGTACGAATTCGTACAACAAGAAACTGAGCCAAAGGCGCGCCTCTTCTACTCGTAAGTACCTGATGTCGAAAGGTGTATCAGCTAAAAGGTTGAAGGCTAAGGGGTACGGAGAAACCGTGCTTGTTAATGAATGTGCCGATGGTATTGAGTGTTCTGATGAGCGTCATGCCTATAATAGGCGTACCGAGTTCGTTATACTCGATATGTAATATCCTTGTAATCAGTAGATTGTATTCTCGCACGAAGGGGCGACAAAAAGATTCGCACTTCGTGGTCTAAAGTCTTGTTGGTAAGCGGAATTACTTTTAAATTCGCAGCCCCTTAAGAAAAGGGTATACTCAATAAGCAACAAGAAAGTGGCTACAACAACGAATACAACCTCAATGGCCAATAAGGCAACCGTTGAAAAGCAATGGTTTGTCGTGGACGCTGAAGACCAGGTACTTGGTCGTTTAGCCAGCAAAGTGGCCAAGATCATCCGCGGTAAGCACAAGGCAAGCTTTACACCGCATGTTGATTGTGGCGATCACGTGATCGTTATTAACGCTTCTAAGATCAGACTTACAGGAAATAAGTGGGATCAGAAAGAATACCAACGTTACTCTGGGTATCCTGGTGGACAGCGCACAGCTGGGGCTCGGGAGAAAATGGCCAAGCACCCGACCTTTATGGTTGAGAACGCGGTGAAGGGTATGATCGCGAATAACCGACTAGGTCGGCAAGTAGAGAAGAATTTACACGTTGTTGAAGGAACTGAACACGCACACGAGGCGCAAAAGCCAACTGTACTCGACCTTAATACTATCAAGTGAGCATGGAAGTAGTAAACACGATCGGACGAAGGAAAGCAGCTGTTGCCCGAATATACTTATATGAAGGGAAAGGCGAGATGATAGTGAATGGGCGAGAGTCCAAGGACTATTTCCCTATCCCAATGCAGCAGTTCAAGCTAGCACAAGCGTTCAAGATCACTGATACAGAGAAGAAGTACGACGTTAAGGTCAACGTAAAAGGTGGTGGCCCTAGTGGTCAGGTTGAGGCTATTCGTATGGGAATTTCTCGTGCGTTGGTTAAGATCGATGAAGAATATAAGCCGCTCCTGAAGAAGGAAGGCCTAATGACGCGTGACCCACGTGAAGTGGAAAGGAAGAAATTCGGTCAGAAGAAAGCCCGTAAGAAATTCCAGTTCAGCAAGCGTTAACAAAAGCACTGCAACCTACCAGTTTCTATACTGGTTCGTTCAGTATCCAAATGGTATGGACTTCTACACAGAGCTACCATGCCATTGTCTTCGAGATAAAAGGAACGTGAACAACAAAGGAAAAAATGTCTGATACAAGAATGCAAGAGCTTCTCGACGCCGGGGTACACTTCGGCCACTTGAAGCGCAAATGGAACCCGAACATGGCCCCGTATATTTTTGCGGAGCGCAAGGGTATCCATGTTATTGACCTGAACAAGACCATCGTTAAGATCGACGAGGCTGCAGCAGCGCTAAAGAGCGTTGCACGTAGTGGTAAGAAGATTTTATTCGTTGCTACGAAAAAGCAGGCAAAGGATATTGTTGCGGAGAAGGTGAAGGACACCGGAATGCCTTTCGTCAACGAACGTTGGAGTGGAGGTATGCTCACCAACTTTGGTACAATTCGCCGAGCGATCAAGAAAATGAGTGCGATCGATCGCATGCAAACGGATGGCACGTTTGACAATATCTCCAAGCGTGAGCGTTTGCAGATCACACGTCAAAGAGAAAAATTAGAGAAGAACTTAGGTTCAATCCAAGACCTGACCCGCTTGCCCGCTGCATTGTTTATTGTAGACATTGTGAAGGAGCACATTGCGGTTGCAGAGGCGCGTAAGCTGAATATCCCAACTTACGCTATGGTTGATACTAATAGTGACCCAACCTTGGTTGATTTCCCGATTCCGTCGAATGACGATGCGACGAAGAGTATCGAGAAGATCGTGGATATCATGGTTACGTCTATCAATGAAGGCCTTGCTGAGCGTAAAGCTGATAAGGCTAGCGCTGCAGACGCAAAAGCGGCGGCTGAGAAAGCTGCTGCTGATGCAAAAGCTGCTGCGGAAGCAGAGGCGAATACAGAAACAACTGCAGAAGCAACCGCTGATGCAAGTACAGAAGCTCCTGCAGAGGGAGCGGCAGGAGAATAAATTCCACCCAATTCCTATTGAAATCATGGCAACTATTACAGCCAAAGAGGTAAACGAGCTGCGTAAGATGACCGGCGCAGGTATGATGGATTGCAAGAAGGCTCTTGTGGAGGCTGACGGCAATATCCAAGAAGCGGTCGACGTCCTTCGTAAGAAAGGCCAGAAAGTGGCAGCAAAGCGCAGTGATCGTGAAGCAAACGAAGGATTGATCATTGCGAAAACCACCGCTGACAATAACAATGGTGCAATCGTGGTCTTGAATTGTGAAACAGACTTCGTTGCGAAGAACGATGATTTCTACAAGTTGGCCGATCAAATCGCGCAAGTGGCGCTTGACAATGCGCCAGCTGATGCAGAAGCGTTAAAGGCACTGCCGTTCGATGCTAGCTTAAGCATTGGAGAGAAGATCATTGAACAAACAGGTGTTATCGGTGAGAAACTAGATATCAGTGCTTGCGGCCAGATCAAATCTGAGTACGTATTTGCATACAACCACCCAGGTAACAAAGTGGCAAGTTTGATAGGCCTCAACAAAGCTGGTTTTGGTGATGCAGCAAAAGATGTTGCTATGCAAGCTGCCGCAATGGGCCCTGTTGCATTGAATAAGGACAGTGTTCCGCAGGATGTGATCGACAAAGAAATCGAGATCGGTAAGGAACTAGCTATTCAAGAAGGTAAGCCAGCTGAAATGGCTGAGAAGATCGCCCTAGGTCGGTTGAACAAGTTCTTCAAGGAGAATACGCTATTGTCTCAGCAGTTCATCAAAGACAACAAAAAGAGTGTAGAGCAGTACCTGCAAAGTCAGGCGAGCGACTTAACAGTCACCGATTTTAAACGGTTCGCTCTGGGAAGCTAAAAAAGAAGGGGGAGGCATTGCCTCCCTTTTTTTTGTTCTTTTGTTCCGCAATCATGGCAGAACTGAAGTTTAAACGAATATTACTCAAGCTCAGCGGCGAGAGCCTAATGGGTGATAGGGAGTACGGAATTGATGATGCGCGTTTAGGGGAATACGCGGATCAAATCATCGAAATAGCCAAGAAAGGAGTTGAGGTGGCCATCGTCGTGGGTGGTGGCAACATTTTCCGTGGCGTCCAAGGAGTTGCGAAAGGGATTGATCGTGTGCAAGGCGACCACATGGGTATGCTGGCTACGATGATCAACAGCTTGGCCTTGCAAAGCGCTTTAGAGGAAAAAGGCTACTATACCCGCTTAATGAGTGCGATCAAAATGGAACAGATCGCCGAGCCTTTCATCAGAAGACGTGCCATTCGGCATTTGGAGAAGAACCGGATCGTCATTTTTGGTGCAGGAACGGGTAATCCTTATTTTACTACAGATACAGCAGCAAGTCTGCGTGCCATAGAAATCCAGGCAGATGTCATCTTGAAGGGCACCCGGGTAGATGGGATTTACACGGCCGATCCCGAGAAAGACCCATCAGCGATCAAGTATGACAACATCACCTTTAAAGATGTGATCGCGAAAGGATTGAATGTGATGGACATGACCGCTTTTACCTTGTGTAATGAGAATAACCTGCCGATTATCGTGTTTGATATGAATCAGCCGGGCAACTTGAAGAAATTGATTACGGGCGAAAAGCTTGGTACACTTGTTGAAGTTTAATTTATTGCCCTTAGGCCACAAACGATAGCTCAATGGAGGACGTGAACGGAATATTGAAAGAATGTGAATCGGGTATGCAAAGTGCCCTTGAGCACCTGGAAACAGAATTGATGAAGATCCGTGCGGGTAAGGCTACACCAAGCATGCTCAGTTCAGTAATGGTAGACTACTACGGTACGGCAACGGCCTTAAGTCAAGTGGCTAATGTGAGCACGCCAGATGCACGCACCTTACAGGTGCAACCGTGGGAGAAGAAATTAATCGAACCGATCGAAAAAGCGATCATAGCGGCCAACCTTGGCCTTAATCCTTCCAATAACGGCGAAGTAGTATTGATCGCCGTGCCGATGCTAACCGAAGAAAGGCGTAAAGACCTTTCTAAGAATGCACATAAAGAGGGAGAGAATGCGCGAATCAGCTTCCGCAGTTTCCGCCAGAAGGCAATGGACGGCATCAAAGCTTTGCAAAAGGATGGCCTGAGTGAGGACAATGCGAAGGATGCTGAGATCCAAGTTCAGGAAGTCACCAACGCGTTCAACAAAAAGGCAGATGCCTTTGTTGCAGCGAAGGAGGTTGACATCATGAAGGTTTAATTAGCGAATTCTTGCAGCCACCAAGAAAAATCGGTGGAGGATAGGGCTGAAACGCGATGACATGCAACGTGTGTCCAGCTAGGATTCAACAGGTTACGTCTATGTCCGTACCCCTCTACACCGGAATCTACCATCAATTGAAGTAATAGATCTTGAGCACTGCCTGCTCCTGCAGCGATATTCTCGTTTCCTACAACACTCCATGGCGCTTCCTCGCGGATTCGGTCTTGTGGCCATGTTCCGTCTGTTCCCCAATGCTGAATGTATTGCGAAGGACTTTGGTCTGCAGCATGACGCTGAGCTGCTTTGTAAAGATCCTGGTGCGGTAACAAGGGTTTCAATGGCTGTTGCACACGTAACTCAGCTAACAAGGATTCATAGGCTTGTTTAAGCTCAACAAAGTGATTGCTGTAGGTGGTATCAGTTTGCTTTTCTACACCGCTCTCTGCATACACCCATACAGTAGATATTTTCTCGCTTACCAGCTCTTTTAAGCTAGCACTGTCCGCCATGGCATTGCTATATGCACGCTTAACCCGAGGCAAATAACCCTGAGGGTCACTTCGTAAGTGGTTGATAGCGAGCATCATGGTCTTTTCCTCAACGCTCATGAAGTCTGCCCGGTGTATCGCTAATTGGGCCTCATCTAACGTAACAGGAGCAACTCCAGAAAAATTTGACTTCAACGCAGATTTATTTACCTTTGCTAAGTCGCTGAAAAACAGTGAAAAAGACGTCAATATGATTAAGGTGGTCCGCATAACTATAGGTACTTATAGTATAACTACGATGACCTGTTGATCATTGTTTCGTCTAAGTACTGCAAAGGGGTTCGCATTAAGGAGCAAAACGTGTGACACCTTTGATTTTAGCGATAATCGCTAACCCTAACTGAAAGACAAAACCTAAAATGAAAAACAATAAACTGATCGTCCTATCCATCGCGCTGCTAAGTGGCTCAGTTGTGATCGGTCAGACTTCTCCTTTGACTGACGGACCTGCCAACGCTGAAGTTGGAAAGTGTTACGCTAAATGTTACACCGGTTCTACTTACAAGACAGTTACTGAAGAGGTTCTAGTGAAGCCAGCTACCAAGAAAATGGTGGTTACACCTGCTGTTTACGAGACGAAGACAGAAAAGGTCATGGTGACCCCAGCATCTAAGCGTTACCAGAATGTTCCTGCCAAATTTGAAACGCAGACTGAGGAGATGTTGGTAAAAGAGGCGTCTAAGAAGTTGGTTACTGTTCCAGCACGCTACGAGACGAAGACCGAGCGTATTTTGGTGAGTCCTGCTAGCGAGAAATGGGTAAAGAAAAGAACAAGCGGTTGCTTGTCTGAAGACCCAAACGACTGCATGATCGTTTGTTTGGAAGCAGTTCCTGCCCAGTACAAAACGGTTACTTCTAGCGTAGTATCTACGCCTGCGTCTGTTTCGGAGGTAGAGGTTCCTGCCCAGTACAAGACCATTTATAAGAAAGTGATCAAGACACCTGCAACCACGAATGAGGTTGAGATTCCGGCGGAATTCAAAACTGTCACCATGCGTGTATTGAAGACTCCGGCTTCAGTTACTGAAGTTGAGGTTCCTGCTCAATACAAGACCATCACGAAGAAAGAGTTGGTCAAGAAAGGAGAGTATGGTGCATGGAAAGAGATCCTATGTGATAGCAAAGTGACCAGCTCTAAAATCCGTCAAATCCAAAATGCGTTGATCGCTAAAGGTTACGACGTTGGTACAGCAGGTGCTGACAACGTAATGGGTGCTGATACCCGCGCAGCCTTGATCAAGTACCAGCGTGACAACAACTTGCCAGAGGGCAACTTGAACATCGAGACCCTTAAGTCCCTCGGTGTTAGCACGAACTAAGTAGATAAATTTTCAAAATTCAAGGAACGGGTCTCGAAAGAGGCCCGTTCTTTGTATGAAGCTACCTAGGAATGAAGAAAATCATTGTGTTAGCGTTTATCGTTTTGTCGGCGTCAACTTATGCCCAACAATACAAGGGTAATCCAAATAACGCACCGTTGAACAACCGCAAGAAGGTTGAAACGGTAGAGAAAGAGGCGGAGCTTAAGCAAGAGTTGAGAGAAGCCGAGCGCATGGCGAAAGAAGATTCAGTTGCCAAAGCAACGCTCGTGGTTCATGCCATCCCTTCGTTTGAAGGCACCCTTGACCAAGCCCTATCACAGGCTAAAAAGCAGGGCAAAACAGTTGTTCTTGAATTCGGTGCTTCTTGGTGCCTGCCGTGCAAGCAAATGGAAAAGATCACATTCCGAGATCCCCGGGTAATCGACGCTTTCGAAGAAAAATATATCATGTATCGGGTGGACATGGATAAATTCTCCGGTATGGACATCGGTGATAAGTACAAGGTGAAAGCGTTACCAGCTATTCTCTTTTTGGATAAGAAAGGTGGCGTGAATAAGAGATTGATCGGCTTTCAAAACGCTGAACAGCTTCTTGCTGAGCAATAACGGATTAGGTCCAAACAGGACTGCCAACACTGCAATTTTTACAAATGTCTATTTGCGACCGGGAATGCAATAACTGCTTTCTGAAGTGATTATAGGCATCGCTCTGCCAAAGGGTGTTGAACGAGGTATTACTCACGTTGCCCAATACATGTTTGGCGTCTTTATCAAAGCAACAAGGCACCACTTTCCCGTCCCAAGTGATCACACAACTGTGCCACATTTTCCAACACTCATCGGAAAGTGCATTCTTCAATTTCCAACTGCCGTCAGCGGTTTTCTTGTACCGAGCATACTTATCAATGGTTGGAATTAAAGGGTGGTCATCTCTCGGATCATACACTTGTGCTGTTTTTAGGCGAAGCTCATCAACGCCGATTTCACGCGCTAACTTTTGGATCTCCGGTATTTGATGCTGATTTGGCTTCACCACCAAGAATTGAAAGATCACGTGAGGCGTGCGTTGCTTCAGGTGTCGTTTCCACTTAACAACGTTTCGTGCCCCCGCCAACACCTTCTCCAAATCACCTTCTCTTCGGTAGGCGCTGTATGTTTCTTGGTCCGTTCCATCAACCGAAATGATCAACCTGCTTAAGCCCGATCGAACAGTCCGTTCCGCGGTTTCATCATCTAAGAAATGGGCGTTTGTACTGGTAGCAGTGTAAATGCCCCGCTCATGGGCGTACGACGCCATATCCAGGAAATTCGGGTTGATAAAGGGCTCGCCCTGGAAGTAGAAGGTCAAGAAGACTAGATCTTGATGTAATTCGTCGATCACTTTTTCGAACAGATTGGTCTTTAGGTTCCCCGTTGGTCTAGTAAAGCTTCTTAACCCACTTGGGCATTCAGGGCATTTTAGATTGCACGCGGTGGTGGGTTCAAATGAAATACCCAACGGACTACCTTTCAGCAGGGGCTCTCCACTTCCTTTCGAGGCTCTGAAACTGCGCCAAAGTTGGTACGCATTCCGCGCCTTACGCGCGTTCATGGCCCTTAACCAGCCAGCACTATCGTTGAGTTTGCCTTTCACGTTGCGCAAGTTAGCAAGAGCTGTTACCAAGTTTTCGTTGAATAGCTAGGTTTAGACCCTAACTTTCCAGCTTGTTACGAACGCGAGGAAGGAATATTACCAATGTGGTCTTGGCTGGCTAGCAGGATATTACGCAATCGAGTCGGGATTTTGGTGGTTCTGGCATTGGTCACGGTCTTTATGGCTGTGCAAATGCAGGGCGTCAAAAAGAGCTACAAATTTGGGGGACTTCTACCCAGTGACGATGTGGCATATATTGATTATCAGCGGTTCCTAGCCGAGTTTCCTGAGGATGGGAACATTATGGTCTTAGGCGTGCAGGATGAAAAACTGTATGAGTTAGAGAACTTTAAAGCGTGGCATCGGCTTGGTTTAGACCTGAGGGAGCTGGACGGAGTTGATTCTGTTTTCTCGGAGGCGCACCTGTACAACTTGGTCCGCAACGACGAGAAGAAAAGTTTTGACCTGAATCTCATAACCCCTGACCGCCTTTCCCGCCAATCGCAAGTTGATTCGATCATTACCAAGGCGCGGTCATTGCTATTCTACGACGGCCTGCTGTACAACAATGAAACAGGGGTGAGTTTGATGATGGTGTTCGTGAACGCTGAAAGGTTCAATTCGGCTGAACGAGGTGATATGATCGATCAGATCGTTGAGGTGGTTGATTTATTCACGGGTGGTGAGATCGAGGTGAATATGAGTGGCTTACCCTACATCCGTTCGAAAACAACGAAGCGTATTGATAGTGAGTTGACAATGTTCGTAGGCGGTACCATCTTGGTTACCGCATTGCTGCTCTTGCTCTTTTTCCGTTCGTGGAAGGTTATGATATTTTGCCTCTTGGTGGTAAGTACTGCTGTTATCTGGGCACTTGGATCAATTGCGTTGTTCGACTACAAGTTGACCTCGGTAATGGCCATCATTCCGCCATTGATCATTGTGATCGGTATTCCCAATTGCGTCTTCCTGATCAACAAATACTTCCACGAATACGTCCACCATAATAATCAAGTTAAGGCGCTTACACGAGTCATTGAGCGCATTGGAAGGGCGGCGTTAATGACCAATGCGACAACGGCATTAGGCTTTGCTACGTTCATGCTTACGTATAGCGATGTGCTTAAGCAATTCGGAGTAGTGGCAGCGCTTAACATCATGATCGTATTTGCGCTCAGCTTGTTACTGATACCGATTCTGTTCAGCTATGCGACACCGCCGAAACCGAGACACACGAAACACCTTGAGCGGAAGTGGGTTGAGAAAACGACTGATGGCTTGGTGCATTTGGTGCTGAATTACCGTAAGTGGGTGTACCTAGTTAGCGTGCTGGTTTTCCTAGTTGGTTTGTTTGGCATGACCAAGCTGAAGAACGAAGCGCGTATTGCAGATGACCTCCCTACACACGATCCGGTCATGGAAGAGCTTGCGTTTTTTGAACAGCACTTCAAAGGGGTTATGCCGCTGGAAATCGTCGTTGATACCAAGAAAAAGGGCCAAGCGCTAAAAGCATCTAACCTCAAGAGGATCGACCGCCTCCAGGATAGTTTAGCGTTATACCCTGAATTGTCGCGTTCTTTGTCCATTGCTGACGCTGTCAAATTCACGAAACAAGCTTTTTACGGTGGACGTGTGGAGAAATACGCGCTTCTGTCTGGTGCTGATCGCAGCTTTATCCTGCCGTACCTCGAAGGTGCTGGTGATGCAAGTGGATTGGCATTGGCGTTTGTAGATAGCTCCAGATCGAAGACGCGAATATCCGTGCAAATGGCAGACGTTGGTACCGTGAAAATGGATGCGTTGGTTAAAGATGTGCGTGCACATGTCGACAGTATTTTCCCGCCTGAGCGCTTTGACGTCACTATGACCGGCACGAGTGTGGTCTTCTTGAAAGGCTCCGCATACATGATCAAGAATTTGGGCATTAGTTTGGGTATTGCCATTGTGTTGATCAGTATCCTAATGTCCCTGCTTTTCCGATCCGTCCGTATGGCATTTATTTCCTTGATTCCAAACTTGGTTCCATTGGTCACAACCGCAGGTCTCATGGGTTATTTTGGAATCCCTATTAAACCGAGTACGATACTGGTTTTTTCAATTGCGTTTGGTATTTCCGTTGATGATGCCATTCATTATCTAGCCAAATTTCGGCTTGAAATGAAATTGTCAAAAGGGGAGCTTCGGTCTTCTGTTATTAACGCGGTACATGAAGCGGGCGTTAGCATGATCTACACTTCAGTTGTGCTTTTCTGCGGGTTTACCGTTTTTAGCTTAAGTGATTTTCAAGGCATTCAGGCGCTTGGTGTGCTCGTATCCATTACACTTCTTGTAGCCATGTTCACCAACCTGCTTATCCTACCTTCGTTGTTGCTGACTTTTGAAAAAGATTTAGTGTCAAGAGCAATGCAAGAACCCATGCTTTCGATTTTTGATGAGGAGGAGGATATTGAATTGGATGACTTGGAAATTGAAGGCCGTTCCTAAAGCGAATAGATGAAAGGGATTATTTTGGCAGGAGGGTCAGGAACCCGCTTACACCCGTTAACATTAGCTGTAAGTAAACAGCTGATGCCGGTTTATGACAAACCAATGATCTACTATCCGTTAAGCACGTTGCTTGCCGCGGGTATTCGAGAAATTTTGATTATAAGCACACCGCATGATATCCATAACTTTGAGAAGTTGCTGGGCACAGGTGAGCGCATTGGTTGCAAATTTCAATACGCGGTACAGGAAAAACCAAATGGCCTGGCGCAGGCATTTGTAATCGGCAAAGAGTTTATCGGTACGGATCGAGTCGCACTGATATTAGGAGACAATATTTTTTATGGAGTTGGATTAGGCAGGAAGTTAAAAGAGAATGCCGATGTGGAAGGGGGCTTAGTCTTTGCGTATCACGTAAGCGATCCTGAACGGTACGGTGTAGTGGAGTTTGATGAAGACTTTAAAGCAATAAGTATTGAAGAAAAACCGGCTGAACCTAAGAGCAATTATGCCGTACCTGGCTTGTACTTTTATGACAATGCAGTAGTTTCCATAGCGGAGTCCTTAGAGCCAAGTGCCCGTGGTGAGTTCGAAATAACAGACATCAATAAAGCGTATTTGGCCAGTGGATCACTTAAAGTGGAAATGCTGGATCGAGGTACAGCATGGCTTGATACGGGGACGTTTCCATCGTTGATGCAAGCCGGTCAGTTTGTTCGGGTCATCGAACAACGGCAAGGCTTACGAGTTGGTTGTATTGAAGAGGTGGCCTTCAAGCGAGGTTTTATTGATAAAGACCAGCTAATAGAACTCGCAAAACCACTGCTTAAAAGTGGCTATGGTGAATACCTAATGAAACTTGCCGATCAGGCAACAAGATGAACGATCTAAGAAAGTGCAGGAAGCTATTTGAAACGTATTTAGAAGGTTGGTTGACAGATTTGCCGCAATCAAACCTGTACGATCCAATGGCTTATTTGTTAAGACTTAAGGCGAAACGTATCCGACCTTGTCTCGTGTTGATGGCTGCGGAAATGTATGGCACCAAGCCAGACCAGTGCATTGATGAGTCCATTGCCATAGAAGTGTTCCACAACTTTACGCTAATACATGATGATATCATGGATCAAGCACCGTTGCGACGTGGTGAGCCTTCGGTACACGAAAAATGGAATATCAATACCGCTATTCTTAGCGGAGATGCTATGCTCGTTAAGGCGTATCAGTTAATGAGTCACAACGCTAAAGCCTTGCAAGTGTTTAATAGGCACGCACTTCATGTATGCGAAGGGCAACAGCTGGACATGGATTTCGAGACAATGGATCTGGTATCCCTCGAGCAGTACAGCGAAATGATTCGCCTGAAAACAGCTGTTCTACTGTCCTGTGCATTGCAGATCGGTGCGATAATCGGTAGAGCGTCCGGCCCTGAAATATCGCATTTGGGCTCTTTCGGCGAACAGCTCGGTATTGCGTTTCAATTAAAAGACGACATGCTTGATGCATTTGGTGATCCCTCCAAAGTAGGAAAACAACGTGGTGGTGACCTGCGTGCGGGAAAGAAGACTTGGTTGCTTATCAAAGGGCTTGAGTTGAGCCTAGAGGCTGACAGGACTGAATTGATTGATGAATTGAAAAAACCGGTTGAGCAGCGGGATGTAATCAAAATGGTGGCCGTACTTGAAGAACTTGGGGCGCGTCAACTACTCTTGGAAGCTACCGAGAAGGCTCACCGGAATGCGATGGCTCATATGGATAGCATTGCGTTGCCAGATGTCAAGAAGAGATACTTGGTAGCGCTTGCTGAAGGGCTGCTGGAACGTGTACACTAACCTACCGTGTTGATCAACGCGCTTTCTAGGTCTGGGTACTCCCAAGTCAACCCGGCGTCGCTGATCTTGCTGCTATCTATTCGGAAACCGTTGAGCAAGATCACGGCTTGCTCGCCAAGGAGTAATTTGAGAATGAATGCAGGCACCCGTGGCGCCCAGAATGGCCTAGATAAGGCCATTGCAAGTGTGGACATGAATGCGCTATTCGTTACATGTTCAGGAGCAGTTACATGATACGAACCGCGCATCTCCACATTGTCGATAGCCAATAAATAGGCCCGCGCTAGATCTGCAATATGCACCCATGGCATCCATTGCTTGCCACTGCCCAATGGACTTCCTAGTCCTAATTTTACAGGCCGGGTCATTAAGGGTAAGCCACCGCCATCAGCGCCCAATACAAGAGGAGTGCGCAACTTAACCACCCGGCAATGTGCGGCAAACAGGTCTGCTGCCGCTTCCCAATTTTGTGTGATCGTGCCCATGACATCGTGCCCCGCAGGGTCTCCTTCCCGAAATACGTGGTCGCTCAAGATCGCACCGTGGTAATGGGCTCCGGAAGAGGAAATGAACAAGGTTGGTTTATGACCACCTTCCTCCACCTTTCTAGCAAGCATGGCGGCGGTGGCACTTCTGCTTTCGTCCAACAAACGAACCCGTTGGGCGGTCCATCGCTTCGGCGCTACCGGCGCGCCAGCGAGGTGTATGATCACGTCAATCCCTTCCAGGGCTTCAGGGTCAACATGATTTTCAGCTAAAGACCATCGGAATGACTTAACTCGTTTACTAGGTTGAGGAGCACGCGATAGATGACGTACCTCGTAAGACCTGCTCAATAAAGCTTTTGTAAGTGCTGAGCCAATAAACCCAGTACCCCCGGTTATCAAGATGGTTTTCATCGTA
>CAZPEQ010000008.1:0-19732 GCA_964585605.1 uncultured Weeksellaceae bacterium
CGCCAATCCGATAAGAACCCCCAAGCCCATTTTGTGAATCTTAGCTCCGCCCAATAGGTGCGTTCCAGGTAGTTCATATGCGCGGCACTCATGAAACTATCGGTACGCCAATCCGCCAATCCGATAAGAACCCCCAAGCCCATTTTGTGAATCTTAGCTCCGCCCAATCGGTCGTGTGTATCCACACGGTAATCAAAGTTGGACTTCCTTCCTTTGGGGTGGTGCTTTTTGTAATCTTCTTTATGATAGGTTTCCTGATACACTAACACCGTGTTCAAACCTTCCGCGATAAGCTCTTCATAATCCTTCTGCTCCATGGGTTGCACCTCTATCGCAATGTGGGAGAAGTATGGCTTCAGCAACCGTATGGCGTTTTTGAAATAATCCACCCCGACCGTTCTATTCGCTTCTCCTGTCACCAACAAGATGTGGTCGTAACCCAGCGACTTGATCACCTTGACCTCAGCCAAAATCTCTTCATCACTAAGCGTCTTGCGCGGAATTTTCACGTCCAAACTAAATCCGCAGTACGTACAAATGTTCTGACATTCATTGCTGAGGTACATGGGGATGTACATTTGAATGGTCTTCCCAAAACGTTTCTGGGTAAGGCGATGGCTCAATTGGGCCATCTGTTCTAAATACGGCTCTGCAGCCGGAGATATCAAGGCTTTAAAATCCTCTAGATCACGGCGCTCTTTTTGTAAAGCACGCTCGACATCCATACTGGTTTTCGCATAGATCGAAGCCTTTGTTGATTTCCAGTCGTATGACGACAGAACGTTTTTAAAAGTTGTCATGTGTTAGCTGCTTTTAAGGTCAAGACACTGATGGGGCTCAACGGTGAACAAACCCATAGTTGACGGACAGAAAATGGAGCTAGGAATGCCTTCATAGGATTACATCCATTCGGTCTGAAGACCAAGTTATTTATCCGCTGACGTTGCTGTATCATCAATCTAAAAAGCTGGTTAACGGACTGCTTGCCTCCGCTTTATTCGACACCTGTGCCAATTTCGCTTCGTAGGCCATACGCCCAGCTTCAACCGCTTTCTTGAAGGCTTGCGCCATTTTAACAGGATCAGGAGAAACCGCAATGGCCGTATTCACTAAAACCGCATCCGCTCCCAATTCCATGGCGTAAGCCGCATGCGAAGGGGCTCCAATTCCGGCATCTACTACGACCGGCACATTGCTTTGCTCCACGATGATCTCCAGAAAATCATGCGTTCGAATGCCTTTATTGCTTCCAATAGGCGCGCCTAAGGGCATTACCGCCGCGGCACCCACTTCTTCCAAACGCTTGCATAAAACAGGATCCGCATGGATGTACGGAAGCACTACAAAGCCCCTTTTAGCTAATTCTTCCGCAGCTTTCAAGGTTTCAACGGGGTCGGGCATCAAGTATTTGGGATCGGGATGGATCTCCAACTTCAACCAATTCGTTTCTAAAGCCTCACGCGCCAATTCTGCAGCAAACACGGCTTCTTTAGCCCCTCGAACACCAGATGTATTCGGCAATAAGTTGAATTGCTCATGGCTTAAGTGCTGTAAAAGGTCATCCTGTTCGTCATCGACCTCAACGCGTTTCAAGGCAACGGTAACCAATTCGGATCCACTGGCCAACAAGGCATTCTCCATGAGCTGCACATCATTGAATTTTCCTGTGCCTGTGAATAGGCGAGATTCGAATGTCCGGTCTGCGATCTTAAGTTGTGACATACCCTATTGTTTTGTGCAGTTCATTCACTAACGTTTTCTTATCCGAAGAATCAGAGATCAACCCCGACACAGCCACTCCATGCACACCCGTTCGAAATAGCTTTTCCACGTCCGAGGCCAAGATCCCTCCTATGGCGATCAAGGGTAAGTTCATTCCGGTCGTTCGCATCTTTTCCAGTATCTCTTGGTAGCCTCTCAGTCCGAGTATCGGGCTGAGTTTGTCTTTGGTCGTCGTGAAGCGGAATGGCCCAACGCCGACATAGTTCGCGCCTTTCTGATAATGGTCCGCCACTTGTTGAAAGGTATTGGCTGTTCCTCCGATGATAAAATCACGAGGCGTTCGATCACGTGCTTCTGCAATATCCAGATCATCAACACCAAGATGCACGCCATTCGCCTCACACGCCAATGCTACATCCAGATTATCATTGATAATCAATGTAGCACCTGATCCAAGCGTGATCTCACGACATCTTTGGGCTGCTTCCAAATAGATGGCATAGTCGGTGTTCTTCAATCGAAGTTGCACCCACTTCACACCAGCCGTGCAGGCTTGTTGGCACAGCGCTATATGCTCCTGAGGGCTGGTTCCCTGCGTGATGTATTGCAAACTTTCTATCATCTGTGATACGCCAGAAGCGTTTCATTACTAGCCAAAATACGACGCACGTATTCCTTCGTTTTCAGACAAGCTTTATGAATGGAGAAACCATGTTGCAGGTTTGACGCCAGAGCGCTCGCCAACACACAACCTGAACCATGTTTCTCTGCCAACTCCTTCCCTTTCGGCCTTAGGTCGAATGTTTTTCCTTCATGAAAAACGGTGTCCATTCCCACGCGATCTTGTCGATGCCCTCCTTTCAAATACACGTTGCAATAAGCCGATAGTTTTGCTGCCGCGTCCAAACCATCAGCATGTCCTGCCAACTTTTTGGCTTCGTTCCAATTGGGCGTAACGAAGTATACATGTTGCAATACTGTATTGACCGATTTCAAGGAATGCTTCATATCCATCCCAGCACTAGCACTGAGAACAGGATCCCAGATCAAACGGGTATTGGGCATGCGCTCTTTGATCTTTATGATCATGTCGAAATCCTGAAGCAAACCGATCTTGGTGTAGTCGAAAGAATAGCTGCTCAATAAGCCGTTCAGCTGGTCGAAAACCACCGTTTCTTCAAGCCAATTCACCGCATAAAATGTATCTTCCGTTTGGACTGTGTTGGCTGTATTCACAGCCATGCCTAACAGTTTGTGTTGCTCGAATGTTTTCACGTCTGCAAGCACACCTGCCCCTCCACTAGGATCAAAGCCTCCTATGGTCAATATGCTGGCTCGTTTTCTTGACATTGCTTTTGAATGATCGAGAACGCACTGAACGGATCTTCGTGGTTCCAAATACCTCCAAGTACGGCTACACCGTGAAACCCCATCTTTTTACATTCGGAGATATTCGACGCTTCCACGCCTCCTAAGGCGTACACCTCTGTTCCACGGTTTTCCTGCAAAAAAGATCGTAATTCCAGTGTATCAAAAGCCGCTCGATATCCCACTTTCGAGATAGAATCGAAGATCGGGCTTAGAAAGACATAGTCGAAATCACCCCCTTCGTTGATCACTTCTTCGTATGTGTGAAACGAGGCCGATCCACATGGGGCATATCTAGTGGATCCACGCCGATCTGCAGCATTCCGACAGTTAGCATGCTTACCCTTCAGGGTGAAGGAATCTTGCAAGGCGTAATGATCATGCAAGACGATACGGTGATAGTATTTGGGATGTATCTGTTTCAAATAATCCCGCGTCTCCAGCAAAGACCAACCTGGTTTTCGCAAGTGAAAATGAGAAAGCCCTGCTTCGAACATGCATTGAAGCCAATGCTGTTCATTCTTGTAATGCGCTTCCGGCGATATGACAACAAGTTGCATGATCTGGGACCATTACTCGGCTAACTTCTCCGGTTCCAGATAAATGTCGCCTCCCTTGTCCGCGAATTGCCGCGCTTTCTCTTCCATTCCGGCTTTCAAGGCCACATCAGCCCCAATGCCATGTTCTTTGGCGTAATCGCGAACATCCTGCGTGATCCGCATTGAACAGAAGTTCGGCCCGCACATAGAGCAAAAGTGCGCCACCTTCGCGTTGTCTGATGGCAAGGTCTCGTCGTGGTATTCGCGCGCTGTATCCGGGTCTAAGGAAAGGTTGAATTGATCTTCCCACCTGAACTCGAAGCGTGCTTTACTCAAAGCATCATCCCGGTATTGCGCACCAGGATGACCTTTTGCCAGATCGGCTGCATGTGCCGCCAGCTTATAGGTGATCACACCTGTTTTCACATCGTCGCGATCAGGAAGTCCCAGGTGTTCTTTCGGCGTTACGTAACACAACATGGCACATCCGTACCAACCGATCATAGCCGCTCCTATCCCAGATGTGATATGATCATATCCTGGTGCGATATCGGTTGTCAAAGGGCCAAGCGTGTAAAACGGTGCCTCACCACATTCATCCAATTGCTTCTCCATGTTCACTTTGATCATGTGCATTGGAACATGGCCTGGTCCTTCGATCATTACTTGAACATCGTGCTTCCAAGCGATCTGCGTCAATTCTCCTAGCGTTTCCAATTCACCGAATTGCGCCGCATCATTGGCATCAGCGATGGATCCCGGACGAAGTCCGTCTCCCAACGAGAAAGCGACGTCATACTTTTTCATGATCGCACAGATCTCTTCGAAGTGTGTATACAGAAAGTTCTCTTTATGATGCGACAAACACCATTTTGCCATGATCGATCCACCACGCGATACAATTCCAGTGACACGTTCAGCGGTTAACGGAACATAGCGCAACAGCACTCCTGCGTGGATCGTGAAATAATCCACCCCCTGTTCTGCCTGCTCGATCAAGGTATCACGGAACAACTCCCATGTCAGGTCTTCTGCTTTTCCATTCACCTTTTCCAGCGCTTGGTAGATCGGAACTGTTCCGATCGGAACCGGCGCATTGCGAATGATCCATTCGCGTGTTTCATGGATGTTCTTTCCTGTGGAAAGGTCCATCACTGTATCGGCTCCCCAACGCGTAGCCCAAACCATTTTCTCCACTTCTTCTTCAATGGTCGAAGTGACAGCAGAGTTACCGATGTTCGCGTTGATCTTCACCAAGAAATTACGCCCGATGATCATAGGCTCACTTTCAGGGTGATTGATGTTGTTCGGGAGAATAGCACGACCTGCAGCGATCTCATCGCGCACGAATTCAGGTGTGATCCGCTCTGGAACATTGGCTCCAAACGACTGTCCCGCGTGTTGCTTTGCTATCGCTTTATGTTCTTGCAAACGTTGGTTTTCACGAATAGCAACATACTCCATCTCCGGCGTGATCACCCCTCGTTTCGCATAATACATCTGCGTTACATTGGCACCATCCTTAGCCTGAAGAGGTTTCTTTAAATACTCGAAACGCAAGTGATCCAATTCTGAATTGTACAAACGCTCTTTCCCATATTCAGAACTGATCTCGTCCATTTCCTCCACATCTCCACGACCCAGGATCCAGGGTTCTCGGAGCTTGGGGATTCCCTTACGCACATCGATCTCGACGCTGGGATCCGTGTACGGCCCCGAGGTATCATAAACCGTAACGGGAGCATTCTCGTCCTTTTTGAACTCCCCATCCGTGAACATCGGTTTGGATGCGGTGAGTTCGATCTCGCGCATCGCTACACGGATCTCAGGATGAATAGTACCGTTCAAGTAAACCTTTTTAGAGGCCGGGAACGGATCTCTCGTGATTCTTGATGCCGAAGAGGGCGTGGTCTCAACTTTAGCCATTGTCTGATTTTTTTATCCATTGAAGAACCCCAAGGGGCAATGTTTCAATGTTCAATTGACGTTTATTATCCTACGTATCATCCACCTTGCGCGGCAGTGATGACAAGTATGTTATCGTTTTCTACTAATTGCGTGTTCTGCCAATCTCCGCGAGGAATAACCGCCTGGTTAACCGCCACTGCGATACCTGTTTTGGTTTCCCAACCATGCTCACGCAATAGAGCCTCCAGTTGACAGGAAGTCGTTTTGATCGTTTCGTTGTTAAATCGCACAGTCATAGCTGATTGCATGTTAACAAAGCGCGTAGAAAAAAGGGAGATCTTTACAGACCTTCACTTTTCCCTGCGCCCGCATTATCGGTTTCAGGTTCGAAGGGTGATTCTCAGCCGATTCAAAATGAACCAGCACCCCTAAAGCATGCGGTAAAGGTAATTGGGAACCATCCTAGTTGCAAATCCACTGAATCTCCATTCGGCGATGGTGAGTGAGCGCTCTGGCGTTTCGTAAGGTGACAACACACCCATGGTCTTACTACTTGACTACGGATCCTTAACCACAATCTTGATCATTAACAAAGCAAGTCCGTGACTAGGCAGCTATATTTCGTCGAGTTACGTCTATTCTTCAAACGGCCCAAGCCATGAAACTGACCTTGCTTTTTACTTCTGTCCTGTTTTTAGGACACACGCTATTCGCAACGCTGCCACCCACTGAAGTCGCGCCCATAGGCAAACACATGCAAGCCGTTAATGCGGAATGGTCGCACATGTGGCCAGAAATGGCCAGTTCGGAACAGCCAGTCGTTTTCGTCAACGAAGCAGCTCGCATCCGCATGCACTTGGAATTGGTAGTTAAGAAGCTTAGTGACCCGGCACAACCAGCGCGCCAGTTACTACTAGATGCGCTGAACAACTACGCAGCCAGCGAAACGTTCCCTCAGAATTACGTACTCCCTTACCGCAACCCCATCTTCATCGATCCTCATGGAACGGCCTGCGCGGTAGGTCATCTTATGCGGGTCAGTGGCGCTACCATCTTAGCACAAGAAATAGACGAACGAAGCGAGCTGTGTTTTATCGAGGAAATGCAGCACCCCGGAATAAGCACATGGGCCTCGCAACATGGCTTTTCATCGGCTGAGCTAGCTTGGATCCAACCGGGTTATCCACCTAACACGGTCTGGACACCTCCAGGGGGTGGTGTTAACGGTGAAGTTCGAGCAATGACCACATTGGCGAACGGAGACATACTTTCAGCCGGGGCTTTTGACCTAGGAACACCTGCGATAAATACGGTAGCTACTTGGGATGGCACGGCGTACACCCAAATTGGCAATGGCTTGTTCGGCGAAGTGAATGACCTCATCGAATTCGGCGGTAACATTTATGCTGCGGGCGACTTCTTTTTCTTGAACGCATCTCATGATCTGGCCGTGTTCGATGGCACAGATTGGAACTATTTGACCATCCTCCCAGGGCTCCCTGCAATTGGTTTTGACCTGCATGTACACAACGGCGTTTTGCACCTTGCCGGATCATCATCTGGGTTCGCTGGCACCTCTTACCTAGTAGCCGCAGAACAAGGCGGAAGTTGGAATTTGGTCGGTGAGGCATTGAATGCTCCCGTGTGGACGATGGAAACCCTCAACAACGAGCTGGTCATCGGTGGCGCTTTCACGGCAACAGAAAATGGAGGAACACTAATGGATCATGTCGCCGTTCTGGACAATTTGGGTAACTGGCAAGAGGCTTTTGGCGGACTTAACGGTGAAGTACATGACCTGACCATTTTCAACAATAACATTTATGCAGGAGGAGAATTGGGAGATTTAGCCGATCCTCGCTTCGGTGTTGCTGTGCACTTTCCGAACGAAACAAGTTGGACAGACGTTTTGCCTGGTCATGAAAATTCGCTTTTCCCCATTGCGGGACAAAACGAAGTACGGTGTTTGGAGTTTGTTGGAGGTCAATTGTTTGCAGGAGGGGTTTTCGACGTGACAGGAATCATTGGCACGTTTGGTCAAAATATCATGTGGATCGACCTCAACAATACGGGCTTTTTTGAGGTACAAGCAACTGCTAACGGTCCCGTTAATTGCATGGACGAAGGTATCGGCATTTCCATCTTCATTGGTGGCGAATTCGACGAATTGAATGGACAAAGCAATCCGCACTTATCGTGGAGTGACGTGAGTGTGCTATCCGTGCCGGAAAGAGATGATTTATCCATTTCAGTATGGCCGTCGCCATCAGCAGGGGAACTGCAGATCACCTTACCTGCATCGCTTATTGGCAACGATTTACTTGTACACGATTTGAGCGGCAAGTTGGTTCATCAAGCCCAGAATCGTTCACACCTTGCTACACTAGACTTGCGTCATTTGGAGCAAGGCACATACATGATCAGCATCGCCAATTCAGGGGTCGCTGAATTGTTCGTTATGGATAGGTAGCAAACTATAACGCGTGGATCACGTTCTTTGTGTAACCGACCATGCAACACTACCTGTACTTAATACTCGACGTTGGCTCGCTGGCGTTCCCACTGCTTGCAAGCTTCGAGTCTAGAGTGCATTTTGCTGGCAAATGGAAGGGGCTCTTCACCGGTATCTTCTTTATGTCCTTGCTCTTCCTTCCTTGGGATATTTACTTCACCAAGCAGGGTTACTGGGGCTTCGAACAAAATTTTTTAATCGGCATTGACCTGTTCGGACTTCCATTGGAGGAGTGGTTGTTCTTCCTGTTCATTCCCTACTCATGTATGTTCCTTTATGAAGTCATGCGCTTTTTCTTAAAGAAAGATGTGCTTGGTCCTATTGCTAATTTCCTAGCTGTTGGTTTGGCGGCGGTTTTACTCACCGTTGGCCTAATGAATTCAGGTAAAAGCTATACCGCAACAACGTTCCTCCTTTGCGCGACTTTGTTGCTTTACCATGGCATTCGAAAAACGACATGGCTCGGCCGATTCTTCGTCGGTTACCTAGTAAGTCTAATACCTTTCTTCGTTGTGAATGGTGTGCTAACAGGAAGCTTGTTACCCATGCCTATCGTCTGGTATAACAATGGGGAGAATCTGGCCTTGAGAATGGGTACGATACCCGTTGAGGACAGTATGTATCTTCTACTGCTGTTGCTTATCGTAACCGGGTTCTATGAACGCCCTTTGAAGCGCTATCACGGCGACGCTTGAAGCGCGAGCTCCTTGCGCCACTTCCAATAACCGTAACCGCTTAGTAAGATGTAGAGCGCACTGAGTATGGCATATGCATCTAAATCAAGTTTGATATTGACATAAAGCCATACCGAATCGATCACCGCCCAATAAAGCCAGTGGTTCAACCATTTCCAAGCCATTAAAAAAGTGGCTGCAATGCTAAAAATTGCAATGAATGAATCGTGGTAGGGTAACTCTCCTTGAAGGAACGCCTGTAACGGAATGGATAAGCTCACTACCAATATGCTTCCAACTAGAATCAAGATCAGATGCTGTCTTAACGGCTTGACTTTTATTGCTCCGTCATCGTCATCTTTTCCCCATGTAGCATAACCATAGATCCCCATAATCGCGAAGAATACCTGTAAACCCGTCAGCCCAGGCATCGCGTATGCGCCGTACAGCAAAATCCCTAACACTGACCCTACAAAACCACAAAGCCAGGCGGCCCGGATCTCATAGGCAATCAGTAGGGTAAATGCCAAATTGAAGAGCACCGATACCCGTTCCAAGTAAAACAAGGTATCTACATTCAATTCAGGCATTATTCGTCACAGTCACAAGGGGGATCGAAGTAGATCTTCGCCCACGGCAACAGAGCGGTTAGCCGGTCCAATTCTCCTTCAGTCAGCAAGATCGTTCGCATGTCGATATAGCGCAGCGACCGGCATGCGACGATCTCATCGGGAAAATCACCTAAGTCATTTCCCCATAGATCAAGGATCCGCAACCTGGTCAAATTCTCTATGCAGGGTGGCAGTGTGTCGATACGGTTTTTCCCTAAATCTAAATGATCCAGAAATTCCAATTCGCATATTTCTGGGGGAAACAAATCCAGTTTGTTATTTGACAAACGCAGGACTTGCATGTACTCGAATTCAGCAATAAAAGGTGGCAATTCCTTGAGTTTGTTCTTGTTGAGAATAAGCTTATTCAAATTCGTGAATTGCTTCAATTCCTGTGGCACAACCTTCAGTCTATTTCCGGAAAGATCAAGCGCGTAAACCTGGTCGGGAGCCCTAAGTGCCCGTTCCAAATTTTTGAAGACCTTCACGGAGTCCAAACCAGCAGGACTAAGCAATTGGGCTTCAGCGGATAAACCGAGACTCAAGCACATGTATATGACGATCCAGGTCTTCATGACATCATTTGCAAGACCGCCGTCCTATCCTTCGTTAATTGCTCTTTCAGTGCATTGAGCGAATCAAAGCGCACCTCCTGTCGAATTAGACGCACAAAATCCACGCGTAGCTGCTTGCCATACAGATCTTGTTCAAGCTCAAGCAAGTGCACCTCAATTTTGCGCACAGGTGTTGTCGACGATAGGGTGGGTCTGTACCCGATATTCATCATGCCTTTCTGCATAACACCATCAATTGCCACCTGCACCGCATATACCCCGTTTGCAGGAATCAACTTGAAGTTATCCTTGACCTCCAAGTTTGCCGTCGGGAAACCTATTTCACGCCCTATCCGATCACCAGCGACCACTGTTCCCTTCATCTGATAAGGTCGGCCTAATGCAGCAGCAGCCGTGTCTACCGCTCCTGCCAACAAGGCATTTCTGACCTTTGTGCTGCTCACCTTCAGCTCATCGATCATATGTGCTGGTATCTCCTCAACAGCAAATCCCAATTCAGGCCCCAACACTTTCAGCGTATTGATATCGCCCTCACGACTTTTCCCAAAACGATGATCGTATCCAATGACCATCGTATGCACACCAATCGTATTCACTAACACGTTCTGTACATATGTTTTTGCTGGTTGGCTCGCGAACTGCTTGGTAAACGGGATCTCAATCAAATGATCCACCCCTGCTGCTGCGAGAGCCTCATGTTTCTCATCTTGCGTGTGCAAGAGTCTAAGTCCATGATCATCAGGATACAAAACCATCCGTGGATGTGGATAGAATGAGAACAAGACACTTTCTCCCCCGATTTGCGTGGCCACTTCATTGATTCTGCTCAAGATCTGCGCATGGCCAATGTGCACGCCATCAAATGTGCCTGTAGTCACCACCGGTTTGCCTATCTGCAAAGGGTGGTTAATATCTTGGTGGATCTTCAAAAACTGATGGGGTTTCTAGGAAAATGCGTGATAAATCACAGTTTCAAAGCAAAAGTGCATCACACTGCGTAGATAAAGCACCAAAACCACGCCAAAAGTTTCCACATTGGTTGGGTTAGATGGGCTTGCGTCGTACTTTTGCGGCCTGAAAACGGGGCGATACTGAACATTGTTCCGGAAGCTGTCAAACATGGCCAATACAAACGGAAAAATCGTACAGGTGATCGGGCCTGTTGTTGATGTTAGATTCTCTGACGCTGAGAACCTTCCTAATATCTATGATGCCCTAGAGGTTTTGCTACCTGAAGGGGGCAAATTAGTGCTTGAGACCCAGCAGTTGACGGGAGAAGACACCGTTCGAGCCATTTCGATGGATAGTACGGAAGGTTTACGCCGTGGACTGGAAGTGGTTGCAACAGGAAAGCCAATTGCCATGCCTGTAGGTGATGCGATCAAAGGCCGCCTATTCAACGTGGTTGGAGATGCGATCGACGGAATCGCGCAAGTATCGAAGGAGCGCTCTTCCCCGATTCACCGTGAAGCGCCTTTGTTTGAGGAGCTTACAACAAGTGCGGAGATCCTGTTCACAGGTATTAAAGTAATCGACTTGATTGAGCCTTACTCTAAAGGAGGTAAGATCGGACTATTTGGAGGTGCGGGTGTAGGAAAGACCGTATTGATCCAGGAGTTGATCAACAACATCGCGAAGGGCCATGATGGTTATTCGGTTTTCGCTGGCGTCGGCGAGCGCACACGTGAAGGAAACGACCTGCTTCGTGAGATGATTGAAAGTGGTATCGTGAAGTATGGCGAGGAGTTCAACCACAGCATGGAAGCTGGCGGCTGGGATTTGAGCAAAGTAGATGATAAGGCCTTGGAGACTTCTCAAGCGACCTTCGTGTTCGGCCAGATGAATGAGCCTCCTGGAGCACGTGCACGTGTAGCCTTGAGTGGGTTGACACTTGCTGAGTATTTCCGTGATGGTGATGCCGACGGTGGTGGTCGTGACATTCTCTTCTTCATCGACAATATCTTCCGATTCACGCAAGCGGGTTCTGAGGTATCAGCACTACTTGGGCGTATGCCGTCAGCGGTAGGTTACCAGCCTACATTGGCTACGGAGATGGGCGCGATGCAAGAGCGTATCACATCAACGAAGAAAGGTTCGATCACATCAGTGCAGGCTGTTTATGTACCTGCAGATGACTTGACTGACCCTGCACCTGCAACAACCTTCGCTCACTTGGATGCCACAACTGTCTTGAGCAGAAAGATCGCCGAGCTAGGTATCTACCCGTCTGTAGACCCCTTGGACTCTACAAGTCGTATTCTTACGCCGGAGATCGTAGGTGACGAGCATTACAACTGTGCACAACGTGTAAAAGAGATCCTACAGCGTTACAAGGAGCTTCAAGACATCATTGCCATCTTGGGTATGGATGAGTTGAGCGAAGAAGACAAGCAAGCGGTACACCGCGCGCGTCGCGTTCAGCGTTTCTTAAGTCAGCCGTTCCACGTAGCGGAGCAGTTCACCGGATTACCGGGTTGCATGGTAAGCATCGAGGAAACCATCAAAGGCTTCAACATGATTATGGACGGCGCAATGGATGAGTATCCTGAAGCCGCTTTCAACCTGAAGGGTGGTATTGAAGAAGTGATTGAAGCTGGTAAGAAAATGCTTGCTGAGGCTAGCTGATCGTAAGCATGAGATTAGAGATCATAACACCCGAAAAAGAACTGTTCAGTGGCGAAGCCAAGAGCGTTAGTTTGCCCGGTATGGGTGGAGGCTTAGGCATTTTGGATAATCACGCACCCTTGATCACCGTGCTGAAGCAAGGCCAAGTGGTGATAAAAGACGAGAGTGGCACCGAGAGCACGTTTGACGTGAACGGTGGTGTTGTTGAGGTGCAGAACAACGTGGTGTTGATCCTTGCCGAATAAACCAAAAACAAAGCATACAATGAAACGCGCCTCAGGGCGCGTTTTTTGTTTTAACTACAACTTCTCGTTCCCATGATGCCGATCATGATCACGAACAGCTTTTTCCTGCATGTTCTCTTCAAACGATCCTTGTAGATCTATGTCGCATTGATCCGCTAGACATAGCACCACGAACAACACATCTGCGAGTTCTTTGCCGAGGTCCTTATCTCGATCACTTTCTTTTTCGCTTTGCTCACCATAGCGCCTTGCCATAATGCGTGCCACCTCCCCTACTTCTTCAGTGAGCATAGCCATGTTTGTGAGTTGATCAAAGTACCGTACCCCGTGTTCGTTGATCCAATTACGTACTTCTGTCTGGGCTGCTCGTATCGTATCCTTACTCATTCTTTATTCTTGCTGTCTAGCCAGATCGTTACCGGGCCATCATTGATCAATTGCACTTGCATATTCGCACCGAATTCGCCTGACCCCACCTTGCCGGATAACTCTTGTTCAAACAACTCCAAACACTTTTCATAAAGCGGAATAGCGAGTTCTGGCCTTGCGGCATTGATGAAGCTCGGCCTATTCCCTTTCTTGGTAGAAGCATGTAAGGTGAATTGACTGATCACCAACAACTCCCCTTTCACATCCAACAAACTCCGGTTCATTTTGCCTGCCTCATCGCCGAATATGCGCATACGGAGAACCTTGCCGCAAAACCACACCAAGTCTTCTTCCAAATCCCCTTCTTCAATACCAACAAGCAGCAAAAGGCCTTGTTGAATCTCATGTTTGACCGTGCCTTCAATAGTAACTGACGCGGTTGACACACGCTGCAATAAGCCACGCATCACTTATTTCTTCGGAAGGAATTCTTGATAGTACGCATCCATGAATTTCTTTCTCTCCTCGGAAGTTCCTTTACCGGTTACCACATCTTTCCACGTGCCATACATGGTGTTGGGTGTAAGGACAAAGTACTGCTCCAGTTCTTCCAAATTAGCTTCGACCGTGTTCTTACCGTAGTTATCCGTTCGATCCTTGTACAACTGCTTAAAATCGGTCAACTGATCTCCCACATACAACAGGACATCATGAGTTCGTCGAACCTGGTAACGCCGCTTTGTTTTATCACTTGTACTTTGTCTGGTGAACACATGCGCTGTATCCGCATCGGGAAAACCCAAAGCATTCAAGTTGTCTATGGTGGCTAGCTCTTCATTGGCAGCCCGGTTGGTCACATAGAAAATCGTACAGCCCTGTTCTTTGGCAAAAGTCAAAAAATCCAGTGCGCCCGGCAATGCAGGTGCCTCTCTTCGCTCCACCCACGCATTCCAACTGTCGGGCGTAAATGTTTCCCCTTCCGCGATCCGTTCCAACTGGTAACGGCTATTATCCAATACCGTTTCATCCACATCCACCACTACAGCTACCGGCCTTTGTTTTCGTTCGGTCAGGTTGGCTGTTAAGCGTATTTCTGCTAAACGAAAACACTGCCGGAACATGTAATGATTCTCTGCTGCGGAATGCTGATAAACCACCGCATCCTTACCGTAATCTGACAAGCCACCAGGCACGGTCGTATAATCCACCAGCACCTTGGCCGGGCAACACCCTACAAGCAATAAGGCTGCAAAAAAAACAGGTTTAATCATCAGCGTAAATGTCTTGTCTGTACGGATTATCTTCTTCATTCCCATTCAGCATATTGACGTAATTTTTGTACCGCGTAGGTGCAATGCCACCTTTTTCAGCAGCCGCCAGTACCGCGCACCCCGGCTCTTGTAAATGCATACAATCTGCGAATTTGCATTGACCGCTTAAACGCACCATTTCTGGAAATTGATCTGGAATATCTCGCCGTTCCATATCCACTAAGCCAAACCCTTTGATACCAGGCGTGTCAATGATCTTTCCTCCAAAGGGCAAGTCAAACATTTCAGCAAATGTGGTCGTGTGTTGCCCCTTGCTATGGTAATCGCTCACATCCTGCGTACGCAGATCCAACCCGGGTGCAATAGTATTGATCAAGGTGCTTTTACCAACACCTGAATGACCTGAAAACAGGCTAACCTTATCCGTCAACAGTCCTTTCAATTCCTCTAACCCTGCCGACGAGATTGAACTGGTCTTCAGGGTGCGGTAGCCGATGCTAGAATAAATGATATCCATGGCCGTACACACCTCGCCCTCTTCTTCATCTTGATCATCAAGTTTGTTGAACAAGATGACGGTGGGAATCTCATAAGCTTCAGCCGTTACCAAGAAACGATCAATGAACCCGGTGGAAGTGAATGGTCTTTCAATCGTAACCATAAGGATCGCCTGATCGATATTAGCCGCAATGATCTGGATCTGGTGAGATAGATTCACAGACTTGCGCACCATGTAATTGGTTCGGTCATGCACCGTTCGAATAGCGCCCGCATCATCACCCACTTGCGGTTCAAACTGCACACGGTCGCCCACCGCCACCGGATTTGTGCTTCTAAATCCACCTTGACGCAGCACACCTTTAGCAACGCAATCATGCATATCACCCTGTTCATCCTGAACAGCATATCGGCTTCCCGTGCTCCGCGTAACAAGTCCTTCGTGCATTGCAGGTCAAAGGTAATCCTACGGTTTGACCCGTTCATTCTTTGAAAAGCTTGCTGTAATTCCAGTTCGAGATCATCCGTCGGATCAATACCTTTGTACTATGTCCATCGCCGTTTCCCAAGTTACCAAGCTATATGGTGCGCAAAAAGCACTGGATGATATGTCCTTTGAAATCGGCACGGGGGAGGTCGTTGGATTCTTGGGCCCTAATGGTGCGGGCAAAAGCACCATGATGAAGATCCTGACCTGCTTCATTCCTCCCACTACGGGAAATGCCAAAGTATGCGGCCACGACATTCACCAGGACACCGTGGCTATTCGTAAGAAGATTGGTTATCTGCCGGAACACAATCCTTTGCACCCTGATATGTATGTTCAAGAGTACTTGCACTTTGTGGCAGGGATTCACAAACTAAAGAAGAAAAAGGCGCGTGTAGCGGAGTTGATCGAGCGCGTTGGTTTGACGCGGGAGCAGCACAAGAAGATAGGGGCACTAAGTAAAGGATATCGGCAACGTGTTGGCTTGGCACAGGCGATGATTCACGACCCCGAAGTGCTCATCCTCGATGAACCCACAAGCGGCTTGGATCCAAACCAGCTGGTAGAGATACGTTCTTTGATCCAAACCGTTGGCCGCAAGAAAACGGTCATGCTCAGCACGCACATTATGCAAGAAGTAGAGGCGATCTGTGACCGGGTGATCATCATCGATAAAGGCAAGTTGGTGGCGGATGACAAAGCCACAGAACTCAAAGTCACGGGCGCTAAGAAGGCAATCATTCAAGTTGAATTCGATGCCCCGATCAAAGCCAAGAAGCTGCAAGAGGTCAAAGGGGTCAGCCATGTGGAGAACAAGGGCAACCACAAGTGGGAAGTACACAGTGCGGGAGGCGTGGATACGCGGCCGCTATTGTTTGAGTTAGCGGTCAAAGAGAACATCAAAGTCCTGTCCATGGCGCAACAGGAATTGGGCATGGAAGAGGTGTTCAAAGAATTGACCAAACCCGGTAAATGATCACTTCTTGTTGGTAATTGCCACTGTTAGGCTTGCCGCTCGTTTCAAAAAGCTGTTCTTTTGCAAACACATTCATAAGAACTGTAGTACATGTCATATTTCTTCACCTCTGAATCTGTTAGTGAAGGGCACCCTGATAAGGTTGCCGATCAGATCAGCGACGCACTCATCGACCACTTTCTCGCTTACGATGCACAGTCCAAAGTTGCTTGTGAAACACTTGTTACCACCGGCCAAGTAGTACTAGCAGGAGAAGTAAAGAGTAATGCCTACCTAGATGTACAGCACATCGCACGTGATGTGATCAAAGACATCGGGTACACGAAAAGCGAATACATGTTCGACGCAGATTCGTGCGGCGTACTTTCCGCTATTCACGAGCAAAGTCCGGACATTAACCAAGGTGTTGAACGGGCCAAGAAAGAGAACCAAGGAGCTGGTGACCAAGGCATGATGTTCGGTTTTGCGTGTAAGGAGACCAACAATTATATGCCCTTGGCGTTAGAGATATCTCACCTTCTTTTAAAAGAGATGGCTGCCTTGCGGAAAGCAGGCAAGGAAATGACCTACTTGCGCCCTGATTCAAAAAGTCAGGTAACCATTGAATACGACGACAAGCACAAGCCGCTGCGTATAGAGGCGATCGTGCTTTCCACGCAACACGATGACTTTGTAAAACCCAAGGGTGGTTCAAAAACGGCTAAGGCTGCTGCGGACAAAAAGATGCTTGACCGTATCGCCAAGGACATGAAGAAGATCTTGATCCCACGGGTAATGAAGAAATTGCCGAAGCGGATCCAAGCCTTATTCAACGATCAGATCAAGTACCACATCAACCCTACCGGCGTATTCGTAATTGGTGGGCCACATGGTGATACAGGCCTTACTGGTCGCAAGATCATCGTGGATACCTATGGAGGTAAAGGAGCACACGGTGGTGGAGCCTTTAGCGGGAAAGACCCAAGTAAGGTCGATCGCAGTGCTGCATATGCAACTAGGCACGTTGCAAAGAACCTTGTTGCTGCGGGTGTTTGCGATCAATGCCTTGTTCAAGTGGCATACGCTATTGGGGTTGCAAAGCCAATGGGTTTGTTCATTGACACTTATGGTACATCTAAAATTGACATGACCGATGGCCAAATAGCCAAAGTCGTGCTGGGCATGCCTGAGTTTGATATGCGCCCTTACTTTATTGAGAAACGTTTCAAATTGCGCACCCCCATCTACCGCGAAACCGCTGCTTATGGTCATATGGGCCGCAAGTGCGAAACCGTTTCTAAAACTTTCAGAAAGGGTAAAAAAGACGAGAAGACGATCAAGGTCAAACTCTTCCCTTGGGAGGATATTTCAGCAGCAAAAGCTGTAAAGAAGGCTTTCAAGCTGTAAATCAGGGCAATTAAGACCCTGTAAAGGAATCTATTCTGCCTTGTGGTTTCACTGGGCAAGTATCACATTTTACTGTACATTTGCACCCCATTTCTGAAGAAGGATTGAGTCATGTACGCCATTGTAGATATAGCCGGAAAGCAATTCAAGGTTGAGAAAGACCAGAAATTGCATGTTCACCGTTTAGACGCTGAAGCGGGTAGCCACGTAGAATTCGGCACCGTTTACTTTACCAGCGATAAAGGCAAAGCAACTGTTGGAGCGCCGCGCATTGATGGCGCCCGTGTAGCAGCTAAGGTGATTTCTCACGAACGAGGAGACAAGGTGCTTGTTTTTCACAAGAAGCGCCGTAAAGGCTATCAGAAAATGAACGGTCACCGCCAGGCGTTGACTGAGATCCAGATCGAGGGGATTTTGGCGAAAGGTGCGAAAGGCAATGCCAAGGCCAAACTATTGACTTGGGATTCAGAAGCTCCTGCTGCTCCCAAAAAGAAAGCGGCTCCTAAGGCAGCTGCGGTAAAACCAGCTCCGGCAGTGAAAGAGGCTCCTGAGGTTGCTGCTCCAGCTCCAGAAAAGAAGGTTGCGAAAGCACCAAAAGCTTCAGGCAAGCCTGATGACCTAAAGAAAATTGAAGGCATTGGCCCGAAGATCGCTTCTGTATTGAACGAAGCAGGTATCGTGACCTTTGCAGATTTGGCAGCTGCCAAGCCAGAGAAAATAGCAGAATTCATCGCCGATGTTCGCGGTAACCACGTTACGGATACATGGCCTGCTCAAGCACAACTCGCTGCCGATGGCAAGTGGGATGAGTTGAAGAAGTGGCAGGACGAACTTGATGGCGGAAAAGCGTAATTGAAACACCCAATTAGAAAATGGCACATAAAAAAGGTGTAGGTAGTACTGACAATGGCCGCGAATCGAGATCGCAACGATTAGGTGTGAAGCTATTCGGTGGCCAAAAGTGTATAGCAGGTAATATTATCGTTCGCCAACGTGGAACGAAGCATTATCCAGGTAAGAACGTAGGTATGGGCAAAGATCACACCTTGTTCGCAACGGCAGACGGTGTAATTGAGTTCAGAAAGCGTTCAGGCGGTAAAAGCTTCGTTTCAGTTGTTGCTGAAAACTAGGTCAACGCATTCTTTGTCATTGAAAAGCTCTGCTACAGCAGGGCTTTTTCATTTTAAAACACCTTTGCTTTTCGGTGACAGGCAACCCCAACAAACAATTTATCGCCTCCTCTAAAGCCTGGAGCAATGAACTTAACTTTGCAGCAGGTGTAAACAACAAAAGAAGTACTAGCCCAATGCTAGAAATAGCCTACCTGAGAAATTCGCGTGAAGAGGCCCTAGACCGCCTGAGTAAACGCATGATGCCTGACGCCGAAGAACTGGTGGACAAAGCGATCATGTTTGACGATCTCCGGCGCAAAGCCCAAGCGGAGCATGACGACAAGCAGGCGGAAATGAACTTGCTCAGCAAAAGCATTGGCAAGCTCATGCAAGCTGGTAAGCGCGATGAAGCAGAAGCTGCTAAAGTCAGCACGGCTGCGCTAAAAGACGAGATCCATTTGCTCAAGAATAAAATGGACGAGGCAGAAAAAGCCTTGCACGGGCATTTGTGCTTGATACCCAATACACCGAACGCTTCCGTTCCAGCAGGTAAGAGTGGCGAAGACAATGAAGAGGTATTCAAAGAAGGGGAGTTGCCTGCTTTGGCTGAAAATGCTAAACCACACTGGGAATTAGGTGAGGAGTACGAATTACTCAATATGGAATTGGGTGTGAAGATCACCGGATCGGGTTTCCCTGTTTACATGGGCCAAGGCGCCAAATTGCAACGGGCCTTGATCAGCTTCTTTCTCGATCGCGCCATTGATGCTGGGTATCGAGAGATCATACCGCCCCATTTAGTGAACGCTGACTCTGCATTTGGTACCGGAGCACTCCCGGATAAGGAAGGACAG
>CAZPEQ010000009.1:0-19265 GCA_964585605.1 uncultured Weeksellaceae bacterium
CAGTAAAGCAAAGATCTTCTATACCAGTCAACAACAACTACAACAACTCGGTCAGCAAGGGGTCGCGCTGGATCATTGCCATCACAAACGTGGGCGTTTTGTGCTGTCGCAGTTCTCCGAGTCAGAGTTGGACATAGCACGAAATATGGGACTACAGGTTGAAGTCCTTATACCGGATTACAAGCAATATTACCTAGACTTGAATAGGCAAGGAATTGGATTGCTTCCTACACAAAGTCGCAACGCGAGTTGCTCGTCCAGTGGTGGATCAGCCTATCAACTCCCCGCCAATTATAACCAAGGCTCTATGGGTGGGTTCTTAACCTACCAACAGGTGCTGGATGAATTGGACGACATGGCAGCTCAATTCCCTAATTTGATCACTGCTCGTCAACCGATCAGTACGTTCCAGACGGTTGAAGGCCGCCCGATCGAGTGGTTGAAGATCTCAGATAACCCGGGCATTGATGAGCCAGAGCCGGAGATGCTGCAGAATTCAATACATCATGCACGTGAGCCGGCCTCGGTCATGCAGTTGATCCATTTTATGTGGTATCTGTTGGAGAACTACGGCACAGATGATGAGATAACGGCCATTGTTGACAACACCGAGTTGTACTTCGTGCCAATTGTGAATCCAGACGGATATGTCTACAATGAAACGACTGACCCCAATGGTGGGGGCTTTTGGAGAAAGAATCGCAGGCCACACGGCAATGGCGATTTCGGTGTTGACCTGAACCGCAATTATGATTACATAGATGATAACGGGAACAGTGTTTGGGGAACCACAGGGGTATCCTTCAATACGGGAAGTGATGTGTATCCGGGCACGGCGCCGTTCACCGAACCCGAAACGCAGGCCATGCAGTGGTTCGAAGCTCAGCATGATTTCATTCAGACTTTTGATAACCACACGTTTGGAGACTTGCTTCTTTTTCCCTTGGGTTACCTACCGATCCAAACACCAGAACATGATATTTTCGTAGCGCATTCTAATTTACTGACTTCGGAGAATGGCTTTTTCCCGCAAGTAGCTGGCGATTTCTCTCCCGCTGCTGGTGCTGGCGACGACTTCCATTATGGACAAGGTAGTTCTTCCTACACGCCCGAGATCGGGTATGCATTCTGGCCGCAGCAAGCGGATATTGATGCCATTAGCCAAAGCACGCTGTTTATGAACATCACCGCGGCACACCTCATCACGAACTACGCGGTCGCCACAAGTACAGATCCTTCCCAGATCACCAATGTGTCGGGGTCTTTTCATTATGACATCCAACGTTTAGGATTCAGTGGGCCTGGCGATTTTACCGTGACCATTGATCCCATATCCAGCAATATCTTAAGTGTTGGTGGAGCGAATGTGCACACAGGTATGACCATGTTGCAAATGCTGGCCGATTCGATCACATATGCGTTGGATCCAGCTATTGTTGACGGAGACATTGTAAGGTATGCACTGACCATCGACGGCGGTATTTACACCTTTCGTGATACCATACAAAGAACCTTCGGACAGCCCATGATCGCACTGCTTGATCAAGGCGATAACCTGAACAATTGGGCACCTGGCACAGATTGGGGTACGAGCACAGTAGAATTCCACAGTCCACCTACCAGCATTGCCGATTCTCCTTTTGGGAATTACTCCTCAGGGGTGAACAGTACAATAGAATTAGATGACCCTGTTGACTTGGCAGGAGTAGATGGCGCAGAATTGGAATTTTGGGCACTTTGGGAGATAGAGAACAACTTTGATTATGCACAGGTGGAAGTCTCTCCTGATAATGGACTTACCTGGATCCCGCAATGCGGAGTGCATACCAATGTTGGGGTTTTTGACCAGACAGGAGCCAATGGTGAACCACTTTACGATGGCACTTCGAACGGATGGGTCCAGGAACGTATCAGTTTGAGTGATTACATCGGTCAACAGATACTTATTCGCTTCTTGATCCGCTCAGACAATTTTGTGGAAGAAGATGGGTTCTATTTTGACGACTTGGTTGTGAATACGCTGGGAGGGATCATTTCGGGTATCGAAGATGCTGAGCAATTACCTACCGTAAGTTTAATCATGCCAAATCCAGCAAGGGATCTTGCGGTCATTAACTACACTTTGCCAGCAAATGCTGGTAGTGCTTACTTGCGCCTATTGGATATGGGCGGAAAAGAAGTACGCTCAATAGCTGTGCAAGCTGCGAGTGGCAGTGCAAGGTTATCTCTCAATGGGATTGTTGACGGTGTCTACATGGCCATTGTTGAAACAGCAACTGGAAATTCAGTACCACAACGTTTGGTCGTGGTGAAGTGATTGCGTTTCCTATGTCTTTAGCTTAGGTGATTGTAAGGCAGTATAGATATGCCTCAAACCCTATTATATCCGGTTAGGATTTATTCTTACCCGCAACATCTGCCAAAAGAAAAGTTCTACAGGTGTGGCAGTGATCTGACCGATAAGTAATTTCACACCCCTTCAAAGGCGAAGGTCAGTCTAACTTACGCTGCCTTTCCCCTTAAACAAGTCGCATCACTCAGTTCAATTGTAAACCAAATCGCTAGAAACCTATTTCAATTATGGCAACGATGAAGTGGTATAAAGTCCTTGATGATAAGAATGAACTGCCGGAAGGCCGTGTAATGACCGTTACCGCTGGTCATCAAGGAATCTGTTTAACGCATTACGAGGGCAAATTCAATGCATTGGATAATCGTTGCCCACATCAGGGAGGGCCTTTAGGAGAGGGCTCCATTGAGAATGGTATGTTACGTTGCCCTTGGCATGGTTGGGATTTTCACCCTTGCACCGGTAAGCCTCCAGGAGGATTTGATGATGGAGTTCCAACTTATCTGGTCAAGGAAGATGAAGGAGCCATATACGTTGGCATGGAGGAAGAGCCACCACATGAAGATACCGTTTCTGATGTGATGGTAAAGACCATGACCAATTGGGGAGTGAACGTTGTGTTCGGTATGGTGGGTCATTCTAATTTAGGCTTAGCCGATGCCATGAGAAGAGCGGAGGACAGAGGGGAATTGAGTTATTTCGGTATCCGTCATGAAGGCGCTGCAGCTTTTGCCGCAAGTGGGTATGGCAAATTAACCGCCAAACCCGCAGCTTGTTTTGCGATCGCTGGCCCAGGTGCTACTAACCTCTACACTGGACTTTGGGATGCGAAGGTGGATCGCGCGCCATTACTTGCTCTGACAGGGCAAGTTGATACGCAAGTACTTGGTACAGGTGCTTTCCAAGAGGTGGACCTGGTCAAAGCTTTTCAAACTGTGGCAGAATTCAATCACGCAGTGCAAGGTGAAAGCAAGCACGCCGAGCTTATGGCCCGTGCGGTAAAAACCGCCATACTCAGTCGGGATGTCTCTCATCTCACGTTCCCAGATGAGATCCAGATAGAGAAGAAACCGGAAGGAGAAGAAGCTCAGAACCCAGTCGGTAGAATTACCGTGCAAGAAATTCAACCACCTGTTGAACAGTTAAACAAGGCCGTTGGACTCGTGCGAAATGCAAAACGACCAGCCATCGTAGTGGGGCATGGTGCACGGTTCCATATGGATAAGGTCATAGCCTTAGCTGAATTGTTGAATTGCCCTGTCATTACAACCTTCAAAGGGAAAGGACTGATATCCGACCATCATCCGTTAGGTTGCGGAGTATTGGGAAGGAGTGGTACACCTATCGCTTCGTGGTTCATGAACGAAAGCGACCTCCTTATTGTTTTAGGTTCGTCGTTCTCTAACCACACAGGAATAACCCCGAAGAAACCGATCATTCAGGTGGACTTCGACCCACATGTACTTGGTAAGTTCCATGCAGTGGAAGCGCCTGTTTGGGGAGAGATCGGTACCACATGTGTGGCTATTCTGGAAGCGCTTAATGGAGCACATCAGTCTATTGATCATCGAGATGAGATAGCCGCGAGATGGGCCATTTGGCGGAAGGAAAAAGAGAAGCGCTTGTTGGATGACAGGGGAGAAGGAATCAGTTCTGCTGCTGTGTTCAATGCCATGAATCAAGTTACTCCTCCTAATGCTGTTATTGCTGTAGATGTTGGGAATAACACCTATTCGTTCGGCCGGTATTTTGAATGTACAGAACAGGCGGTACTCATGTCAGGGTATCTCGGCTCGATCGGTTTCGCATTGCCAGCAGCGATGGGCGCATGGGCAGCTGTGCGCGATACAAGGCCCGTGTGGTCGGTATCAGGTGATGGTGGACTGGGACAGTATTTGAGTGAGATCACAACGCTTGTCAAGTACAACATGCCAGTGAAACACGTGTTGCTCAATAACTCAGAACTGGGCAAGATTTCCAAGGAGCAGCGGGCAGCTGAATTAGACGTATGGAAGACGCAATTACGCAATCCCGACTTCGCTCGTTTTGCGGAAAATTGTGGAGCCTTGGGCATACGGGTTGAAAGTCCGGAGGAACTTGTTCCTGCATTGGAAAAATTAAGAGATCACTCCGGCCCAGGGTTGGTTGACATTGTCTGTGATAGCAAGCTCATTTAACATGGATACACGCGGTACGCGTCAGCACTAAAAAATAGATGTCAGACTATAATTCTAGATCGGTGGAATTGCACAGAAGGTTAAAAGGCAAACTGAGTGTAATAGGTAAAAGTGAGGTTAACACCGCCGATGACCTCTCTATCGTTTACTCTCCTGGTGTGGCGGAGCCATGTCGATTGATAAACGAAGACGAAGAAGAGGCTTATGGACTTACGATCAAAGGACATACCGTGGCTGTAGTCTCTGATGGGTCGGCGGTTCTTGGGCTAGGGAATATCGGGGCAAAAGCAGCTATTCCGGTCATGGAAGGAAAGGCTATGCTTTTCAAGAAATTCGGTGATCTAGATGCCTTTCCGATCTGCGTGGATACACAGGATTCGCAAGAGATCATTGAAACGGTTCGAAGGATCGCGCCGGTTTTTGGGGGCGTGAACCTAGAGGATATTTCAGCGCCACGTTGTTTTGAGGTGGAAGAGGCATTACAAGACCTTGGTATACCCGTCTTTCATGATGATCAACACGGTACGGCGATCGTTGTGCTAGCTGGGCTGATCAATGCCTGTAAAGTGACTGGTAAGAACATGGAGCAGTTGAATGTGGTCATCAACGGTGCGGGAGCTGCTGGTGTCGCAATAACCAAACTGTTACGCTGCATCAGTATGGATCCAAGTAGCTGCCATACCGTGAATAATTTGGTCGTTTGTGACAGCAAGGGAATCATTCATGCAGGAAGAGATAACTTGAATGAGACGAAGAAAAAGTTGTTGCCTATTACGAATCCGGAGAATCGAGCAGGAACACTTCAAGATGCCTTAGTGGGTGCAGATGTATTCATTGGAGTAAGTAAGGGCAACCTGTTGTCTAAAGCAGATATTGCCTTGATGAAGGACGATGCCATTGTCTTTGCTTTGGCGAACCCTACACCGGAGATCATGCCGGAATTGGCGAAAGAAGCGGGTGTGGCCGTGATCGCTACAGGCAGGAGTGACTATCCGAATCAAGTCAATAATGTACTTGCGTTCCCCGGTATTTTCAAAGGCGCACTGCGATCAAGAGCGGATCAGATCACCGCTGACATGAAGTTAGCCGCTGCTTATGCGATCGCTTCGTGTGTCAAAGATCCAACGGCTGAAAAAATCATTCCCGACGCCTTGAACGAAGAAGTAGCAAATAAAGTCGCTGAAGCGGTTGAAAATCCGGTGCTCTCCTAAAGGGCTACCCGGTAGATTTTCGCGCTGCGCGTTATGAGTAATTGATGCTGTGCGCTAAGAACAAGGGGGTTATTGCTTGATCAATTGCTTGGTGAGCAACTGCTCGCCGTTGCGTATCGTCAAGGTATATGAACCATTCGGTAAACGGGCAAGGTCGTTGATTTGACCGTTGACCAGCTTACCCGTCTTGGTTACAGCACCTGTTGGAGAGAAGAGTACGTACTCCGCATTCGAAAGAACATCTTGTACATGCAACACGTTGTTGAAAGGTAAGGGAAAGACACGGAGTTCACCCCGTTCAATGGGCAACTCGAATACCGAAAGTGTGCCTTGCCCATCTGTTTTGGTCAATTGCAAAAGGACGGACAGGTTTTGATTGATATCCAATACTTCCGTTCCTCCAACATATACGAGGCTACCATCAGAAGCTTGTATAACACCCTCTCCAACGCTTGAGAAACCACTTGGGTAAGTGATCCGCCAAACCTCATTGCCAGCATTATCGATCTTAACTCCCAACAGGAACTGGCAACCGGGTGATTGGCAGCCTTGCATGCCTGTGAGTACATAGCCGCCATCTGAGGTTCCAGTTATGTTTAAGAACGTAGAGCCCAAGCCCGGAATCATGGGAGGATAGGTGGTAGACCAATCCACAACGCCAAGTGTATCTGTTCGCCTGATTAAGTCTTGTTCGCCGAATACGAATCCGTCGTTCGGATCTAGTTCAATGAAGAAACCGCTCTGAATACCTGGCGAGGCGTAAACCTGCGCCCACTGCTGAACGCCCACGCTGTCCATACGCACCAAGGTCGTGTTGATATTGGAGGAACCGCTGGAGCCAATAAGCGCAAATCCACCATCTGGAGTTTGCACCATATCGTTCGCTGCGGAGGGCACCAAGGTTGAGGTGTTCATCCAGGCAATACTCCCGGTCTCCGTTATTCTGGTCAGTAACATCATCTGATTGATTTGTGACCCAATCGTTCCAGCTACCGTATACCCTTCGCCCGGTGCTTCAAGAATGGCTTGACCTATTGCGTTAGGAATGAACACGTTCCATTGCAGTACGCCCGCTGAGTTAAGCTTCATGACCACTAAGGAATCAGCCCATCTGCCGGTGATCGCTAATCCAGAATCGGCACTTTCCACGATATCCAAACCTGCGTCAAAGCCCGTATTCCCGAAAGTTTGCTGCCACAGTAAATTTCCAACGGAATCCGTTCGCACAACAAAAATATCTCCACTGGTTCCACCTGTACTGTTCGCACCCACCGCTGCAAAACCCTTATCGTAGGTCTCTACGACAGCATTCCCGAATTCGGCTTCGGTGCCGTAGTTCTGCTGGAATTGTGCGTGTAAAGAACAAAGGCCATATACGTTGACCAAATAGATCAAGACGACAACACGATATGGTTTTGATAAGCTCATCAAGCAAATGTGAATCACCCTTTCATTGCTAATTGCTTGAGTAGCAGGGTAGACTTAGCGATATAGCCATAGTCTGTTGAGGGGCTTTTTTTTGCGGCCTCAAGACACGCTTCAGCGTGCAACTTGGCTAGTTTATAGTCCTTCCTCTCATATGCCAGTTCTGCGCGGTAATACACATACCAAAACGCTCCGGGGCGCATTTCGATCGCCTTGTCAAACCACTTAGCAGCTTGATCCAATTTCAAATTCTTGTGGTAATAATATTGTGCAGCATCGAAGTAAGTCTGGGCACTGATCGAATCTGGATCAACACTTGTTTTTGCACTGATCTCAGCAAGAATGACCGGGTTGATGTCCATAAAAAGAGGAATTGTGACTTTGGTTGTCTCCCATTCAATGACCAGATCGGCTCCGTTCTGGGTGAACCGCTCGAAATGAATGTTGAGGGTTTCTACTGTATCGCACCTGTTTTCCACGGGTACTTGAAAGCGGATCAGATCGGCTTTCTCATCGTAATTACCAGTACCCCAAAGCTTACTGTTTTTGTTGAGCACGATCGTCCAGTTATCCTTATCAGGAATACTGTACAAGCCATAGGTTCCAGCAGGAACAGTGTGTCTCGCTAGTGTCACTGCTTTGTCAAGGGTGATCGTGGTGGCTGAATTCGCACCCGTTCGCCACAGTTTCCCGTACGGAATCAAGCCTCCGAAAATAGGCCGCCCGTTTTTACTTGGTTGTCCATAAGCGAGTTTTACGTTGGCCAGTCCTACCTCTTGTTCAATCGTTACTCTTGGGCTCAAACTAGGCTTGTTGATCTGCGCACATAGGCTAAAATGCGCGATAAACAACAGAAAGGTGAGAACTACAGGACAGAGTTTCATTTTTTGTCGAAATTAAAGCAAGTCACTTGACAGGAACGATCGAGCTCTTCATCAAAGATAATAGGCATGAGTAGAGATACGGTATGGCTGTTGTTCATGATCCAATTGCAACAATGCCATTCGATTGAAATCCTACTTCTCGACCCGGATCCTGATGTATGCGCTGGTCTATCTTCCTTGCAAAGGACCTACGTTTATACAGTAAAAGACTTAGCGAGCGGTCTCCACGTCCTTATTAAAACCTATTGCTGCGAACCTATTGTTGTACTTCGGTCGCCTCAGGTTTCAGCCAGGTAGCTTCGGGATGGACCTGTAAGAAAAACGTTCGATCCAGGCTCGGTTGTCTCATGTTCCGGTTGAAGATAACCGCATCCATTACCTCGCTTATACTGTTCTTCATGTAGATATACGATAAAGGGCGTGAGAGGTAGCCCGTTGTGTTAAGCCCTCCCAAAGGCAACAACGAATTCTCTTGATCAGACTTTCCTATCACGTACTCTATACTGTTCTCTCGAGGGATCTTTAACTCACGTTCTTTCCAAAGCCCTGATGAACCTTGGTAAGCCGTAAAGCCTATTGTAAATAGCTTGTCGCCGTATTTCCGTTTTAGCACGTTGCCCATAGATGGGTATTTTTTGTAATAGCCATCGATGATGTTAAAAGGAATCCCCTTCAACCTTATTTTTTGTGAATTATAGAGAAAGTGGCTTGTGGCCCCCCAGCAAATTATTTTCCTAGTTGGATGCTGTTCCTTCAACCAGATCAGATTTGCTGCCATTTGATCATCCCGCAGCACAGCTTCTCGTCTAGTTTCTGCGAATATGGTTTTCGTGCTAATTAAATTCTGTATCCAGAATCGCGAAAGGGAATCCTGCTTTAACGAGCTTAATGTTTCAACCAAGGTGTTCAAATAAAGCGTGTCTTGCCCCGTTTTACATTTGGCTAATGCCTTGTAATTTTCCGTAGAGAGATACTCTAACGAAGCGTTTAAATACTTCCATCCATTGGTTTGTATTAGTCTTGGGTCTACTTGGGTGAGATAGGTCGTTAGATCCTTCAGGTAGAATTCCTTAGACAATTTCCCTGTCCATTGCATATCAAATCCGGTTACGACCAACGGCTTGTCAGTCATGCTATTCTTCTTGAGATATGCCGCAAGTGGTGCAAATTCCTTGGTTGTGGACCATAAATAAAAGATGCTTTTTGCCAAGGATACCGATACATCTTCTCCCTGTTGGATCAGGCTCCATGCTTTTTGACAATCGTAAAAGCCACTTTCAAAAGCGAGCATATCAAACCCCATTTCCTGGTGTAAGTACTTGATCAGTTTGATCTTAGTCTGGTAAGTTGTTGCATCGCCATGTGATTCTTCGCCAAGCATGACGATGTCAACGCCATTCAGTAATTCTTTGAGCGGTGCGTAGTGGTCGAATTGTTCATTGCCATCGCTTACCGAACCCAGATCGATCAATTTCGATGCCACTGCATTGTCAAAATCCGATTGTGCGGCTAAACAAATGCTCATTAGCACCAATACAAGTGCCAGTGGCTTTTTTATTAGAGATCCGAGTATGGACGCGAAGCTTAGCATAAGCTCCAATATACGGGCAGCCGCTTATTCTTGGCACTCCCAAAGTGGTATGAGTGGGTGAATGCGGATATCACCGTAATTTTCGACCATGAAGTTGTCCGCAGGCCAAATGCAACTGGTGCATTTGGGGCTATTCGTGCTTGTTGCACTGCTGCTATGGAATACGATCATTATATACCCGATCAAATTATTCGTGGTTATGCTTCACGAAATGAGTCATGGCTTGATGGCCGTGCTTTTCGGAGGAGAAATCATTGAGATACAGATCGATGAGCGGATCGGAGGGTATTGTAAATTCAACCTAGAACCAAGTTTCTGGGGAAACTTCATGACCAGTAGTGCTGGCTACTTAGGTAGCATCTTTTGGGGCATTCTTATCCTACTGGCGGCGATAAAGACAGAACGCGATAAGTACATCACGTTAACACTAGGTATTGTTTTGCTGGTGTTGTCTTGGTTCGTGCTTCAGGCTGGCGAATTGTTCGGTTTGCTTATGACGGCAGGTCTAGCCCTATTCATGATCGTATCCTTTAAATTCTTGCCGCCATTCTTCCATGACGCGTTTTTGAAATTCCTTGGGATCACCTCGTGTATTTATGTGATCGTAGATATCAAAGATGACCTGATCGATCGCACGAATATTGGTAGCGATGCAGATGCCTTGGCAGAATTGACGGGTTTGCCAAGCGTTGGAATAGGAATCGCTTGGATCAGCATCGCGTCCATAAGTTTGATCTTAGCGTTGAGATATGTTTACAAACAGCAGGAAATCAAAATGTAAGATGAGCGGCGCTGGTACAGTGGCTTATGTAGAGTAGTAACTGCTGGAAATCTAGGATATGGTCTTCCAAATTATCGTTGATCCGTAGATCCAATTTTTTGCGCAGGTGATAGCGTGCTTCTTATACTCCACGGTCTGAGATGCTCAGCAATTGAACGATATCCGTTGAATTCATGTCCATACACGGTAGGGCAGCTAATTGCCGTTCGCTTTTTGATCAGTCGACGCTGTACTTTATATGGCCTGTTCATGAACTTTGTGGAGATATCTTGCCATCGACCCAATCCATTACGTTCACATAGTAGAGGAACGTTTTCTCGAAAGGATCTTCAAGTAATTTTAAAAGGTTGGCCCTCAACACAACGAATGGAGGGGGAGCGTCAGGTTCTTTCGTACTGTCGCGAATAAAGTTTAAGACCTCCAGCTCAATTTTCATGGGACTTTCCTTTTTCTTTATCAGTCGATAGATTGATCGAAGTTCGTATTCTAATAGACCGTGATTACCTAATTCGAAGTGAATAAGAACGAACAGCATGCGGCTGAATTCGTAGATATCGGTCCGCATGGAGTGCTCACTACCCTCAAGGATCTTCAACGTCCATTTCAGAGCTGAACGGAATGCTCCCGAGTCAAAGCATGCGGCTGCTATGTTAAAATACAGGACATACCAATATTTGATCTGAAGCTCATATTTTATGATTCCGATCTCGACCTCTGGTATTAATTTAAGGGCTAAATGAGGTCGAGATGTTTTCCTGAAAACATGTATTTTGTTGATAGAGGTATGGAAGAATATTAAAGCACTGAGTGAGATGTTGTCCTCAATACTTGATTCCTTTTGAAATCGCTCGATCCTGGTTTGGGTCAGAAATACATCTTCATACAATCTTGAGTCTCGCTGAGCAGTCTGTAGATCCAAGATCTGCTTGGTGTATTCTTTGGCGTACTCGATCCTGAACGCTGGATTTTTTTCATAATGCCCGATCAATTGGGTAGAATAGTGAAGCTCTTCCTTGAAGGCTCTTTTCATCTTGTGAATAAGCCTCTTTATATCGCAAAACGTGATCTTGCCCCTTGATGAGATTATAGCCTCCGGGTTTTGCAGAAGAGGATGCGATTCAAAGACCTGTAGCCTCTCTCTGTCGGCTTTGCTAATGGCTAACCCGTATTTCTCATAGCATAGAAAAACTTCTCTGAACAGCAGGTCAAGCTCTGTGTGATTTTTTAATTGATCCAGTAGAGATATCCGATCTTCGATCAGTTCGGTCAACAAGTACTCCGCTTCTCCTGTTTCGTAGAACTTTTGATACCAGTAATTGACCTCCAAAAGAATGATGAACATTTCATTGGCTTGTGCTTTTTTCTTGATATCATTCAGTATTCGAACGGCAGTATCAATTAAACCTTTTAAGTGCAACACTTCGACCATGGCCAACTTGTTCTTGAGGGTGGTGCTGAGCGAGGCATTGGAATGATACTGAACCAAACTTTTACTCAAGGACTTGAACAGTTCGTTCTGGGCCAGATCCAGTCGTTTTCCATGTTCTTTGAAATCCTTCCGTAGTTGATCTATCTGCCGTTTTCTGTTCTTTTTTCTGCGGAGCAGTGTAGTTATCTTGTCATATAGTTCCAAGTATGAGGAAAGTCTGGTTCCTTTTGCGTATAGTTTAAAGTGCCGCTTTTCTGCTTTTGACAACGAATCGACTAAAGCCATTAACGAAGAAATGTTCATTGGGATTCAGGATATTTTATGTGTAAAAATCTGATGGTCAAATATATATGATATTATTATTATTTTGGAATAAAGGAAATTTAAATTAGTTGTGTTTGAATGAAAGAGTATGCTCCAACTAAACTTGTTCCTCACTTTAATGATCATACTACGATGAGAGACACGTTATTAGTCCGAATTCAAAATTTCTTTGCAGTATTGTGCGCTTGTACGATGCTGTTCAGTGCAAATGCACAGATCGATACATTAGGGTGGGATGAATTTTACGCTGTTGGGAATGAATGTTTCGAAGACCCGTTTCAAGCACCAGGCAGTCATCTCTTTAATGCGGGGGTGAATAGTTTTGGCAATATTGACGTTGTGCGAGAGTATCAGAACTCAGGATCCTTGGACATTTCCGAAGTGATCATCGATGTATTTGAACTCTCCAACTGGAACGGTGGGGTGGCAGACATTACTATTTACGAGATGCTTGATGATAATGGAGATATTGAACCCCATCCTTTGGCATTTCAGACGTATTCACCAAGCCAAGATCCTGCGGTGCCCCCTGGAGTATTTCCTGCGGTGACGAATAACATTATGATTTCCGTCACTTTTAGTCCAGCAGTCACGGTGACCGGAAACTTTGCTGTAGGTATCAGTTTGGGAGAAAGTGAATTAGGAGGACCTGCAAACTTTGTCCTTCCATTCGGACTCGGATTGAATGAAGCGTTCGGGATAAGTCATACCTTACGTAGTGAGCCCGCTCCAATGGGTGGACATAGTTGGTTGCAATGGGCTTCGAATAACAGTGGCGGAATAAACAGTGCCGGTCAGCGTATCGATTGGACACGATTTGATGATGGAGCCTCTCTTACAGCTGTATCTTCAGGAGCACTGGAGATGAGTGTGGATTTAGGGATTTTTCCAGTTGTTGCGCAGGGTGCTGTGGGAATAGCTGAAAATTTGCGCGATCAACAAGAAGAGATCTTAGTCTACCCGAATCCAACCAAAGGCGAGCTGAATGTGGACCTATCGCGCTTTCTTGATCTTCAGAAAGAAATAGAATTATATTCCCTCGTAGGTGAACTCGTATTCTCCGAAAATATCACGGCGGTTTATAGCTATAGCCTTGACCTTCAGGCCTTAGGCCTTAGTACCGGAATTTATGTCCTGAAGGTTAAAAGTGATCAGGTAAATGCTGATATCAAGGTCAATTTTGTCAATCGCTAGAGTTTAGGAGGCCGAGTTGTTGTTAATACCGACTGAATGAACTCTTTTAAGCGAGTTGATATGGAATAAACGGGTTTTCTGGTCGTTTGTTGTTCATCCTTGAGGGGGGGGTACCCCCCCTTGAGGTATTACGGTATATTAATGTCTCATTCGGGGAATGGGAGAAAATCCCTCGTCTTTAGGCGAAGACTTTAGTTCGGCTACATTAGCAGAGTGCAGCATTACAGGAAGACCAGCCACAGCCTCTATGATCTACGTTACCATCTGGTATGGATCACCAAGTATCGAAAAAAGTAATGAAAGGCGAAGAAGGGAAGCGGTGCCGAGAGTTGATACGAGAAATAAAGCCAACGATGTTGAGCTAATTCGGGGGCACATAAGTACTGATCATGTTCACCTGTTCGTATCGGCCCCTCCTCATCTGTCGGTGAGCAAACTGATGCAGCTACTAATAGGGAAGAGCTCGCGGAAGCTGATGGCCGAATCGAAACTCTTGTCGCGCCATTTTTGGGGTATGCACCTGTGGGCAAGGGGATATTTCGCAGCGAGTTCAGGGAACGTGACTGATGAGGTGGGCATGAAGTACATCGAAGAACAGCAGGTTGAGCATGGCACAGACGACGATTTCAAGATAGATGGGGAGTAGTAGGCGATCTTCAGCCGACTTGCAGTCGGCAAGTAAATCTACCGGCTTCAAGCCGGTAGTAGTTTAATTTTTAATCACTTTCACGGCGGATGCTCCTACGTGTAGAAAATAGAGGCCGGGCTTTAGCTGGGTCATATCTAATTCTGTGTTACGTTGGCCGTTAACGACTCCTTGCATTAGGGTCTTTCCATCCACATCTAGCAGCAGGAATGGGGAACGACCAGTGTAGCTTAATCGAACGGTTACGCGGTTATTACTTGGGTTGGGGTAAACCGAAAGGGAACCTTGACGGTTGTTTTCTAAGATACTGTTTGGGCCGCAAGAGGGCATGCTGGTATTATGGATCCAGTCTGCCATGAAACCCAGTACTTGCGGGCTCATTATGGAGTCAAATTCAGAACCGAACCCATGGTCTATATCGTTGAAGAGTTGGAAGGTGACATCAGGCCGCGTAACAGAATCCTGCCAAATTTGATAATGGATACTTGCAGGAGCGAATTTATCGGCAGTGCCATACATCAGCGCGGTTGGTTTATCTGAAGTCTGCTGAACGATCAGGGCAGAGTCGGTATGTGATATCCAGTCAAGCCAAAACTGTGGAGAAAAGTGATGGTTGTAAAGGGTATCACCCAGAGGCCAGAGGCCCATGCGGAGTGAATCGAACTGCTGTCTTAAAATAGCGGCCCCATTCGGATCATTATTGATGAACTCTTCCTGATGAACGGCCACCGAATCGACAGGTATAGCTGTTCCTGCCATATTAAGTACACCGCGAACATCTATTCGATCGTAAGCAACTTGACTGACAAACGAACCGCCTTGACTATGACCGGCCAAGAAAATATTACAGGTATCCACATTCGGAATGCGCTTTGCAAAGTCAATGGCTCCATGGATGTCTGTTATATAGTCGTAGGGGGATATCGTATCCACAAACCAACAGGCAGGTGTTTCAATGCAGTTAACTGTAAAGCTTCGCTTGTCGTAGCGGAGCACCAAAATGCCGTTTCGAGACAAGGAGTCCGCTATTTCATAAAACATGCGCGTCTCTGCCTTACGAAACGGTGCGCCAATACTATCTAGGAAATCCTTTGTGGAATTTGCATCCATATCCAATGCGGCTGTTCCATGTACTAGAATAAGAACTGGAAAGTTGGAACCTACATCAGGTGTCGTAATGGCACAGGGAAAGTGAAGTGAGTCAAGACCTAAAGAGACAGAGTACTCCGGCGTTTGAACATAAAACGTGTCCTGATCGGTCGTATAGCTTTGTCCAAAGCTCAGGCCTTGAGCGGCAAGGCAGAGTAAGATCAAGGCAACTCCCTTCATTTTGCTAAAGTTAAAGCATCAATCAGTCTTGAAAAGATCGACTGGCCATTCATCTAACGACCTGTATGTTGAATTCTTGCCTTATTTCTGCTATCGGCTTATCTAAATAGGGTTCAAATGCTGACCAAGGCCATGGCTTGGTCATATTCCGTGATCGAATGATAAGCGCAGGTATGGATAGCAAGAACTTGAACAGGTTGTGTGCAATATGAGCAACGCCGAAATTGCTGGCTAGTTCAAACGCATTGGCTTTTCTATAGGCTCCAATGTGTTTCCAAAACCCCAAAGTTGTGCCAAAGACGGTCCATATTTTGACAGCTCCTTCACCCAAAAGCGAAATATCACAACCGAAGAGCACATGAGCAATATCGTGCGATTTAAAGAAGGCTTGGACTTCACTCGGAATTCCCACTTTATTATGGCTTAAATGGCTCTCGTTCTTCTCGTAGAACTCCTCTAAACCTTGCCTAAGTGTAATGTTTCTTGCTTCTGCCATTGCGCCGTTCTACATAACAGTGAATGTAAGATACGCAACCTGCTGTAAGCGGTATGCGACATGGTATTGACGTAACGAAGCTATGACATGAAGTTTGGCCCTGCGCGAAGGTCTTTGCTACGGGCGTTATTATCGCAGAAAGGGATTAATGCCAAGTGATTTAGTTATCAAGACTTCCAACGAAGCGTTCGCAATTGAATCATCGAACCCAAGTAGCGTTGTCAATAAGAATTTATGAAGAGGAAGGTTAAACCCTGTTGGAGAGACTTTGACATCTGTGGGATTATTGAATATTACTTGATAGACCCCAGCGGCGGGGGCCTCAGCTATGAATATTCTCTTGGCCCTTTTTCCATTGCCATAAGCCTGAACCGGCCAGAAGGCTTTTTGAACATCAACCAATGTGCCCGACTCCTGGTTCTTGAGAACTATCGTGAAGTGTCCTAATTTGACCCCAAAGCCCCCAAGCATGTATATCCTGTACGTGCCTGCTTCTAGCTGAACTGCGGCATCCTTCGTGTGAATATTTATTGGCTGTCCCAAAGTTTGTAGTTCGTGTGCTCTCCGTACAAGCCTAGAATAACTCAGTTAGGCGCAGCTGTTGCGCTTAAAGACACTTACACTTTTAGTCGGCGTTATATACTGCTCTCTCTCCCAACGGGTTTGAGCTCCCCTTCAAGAACCGAAGAAGGAACTCTACCAGAATCAATTGTACAGGCCAGATTGAAAATCGTGCAGTAACTGTTTTGAGTCATTTAGGATTGGCAAATACAAGTCGCTTCGCTCCTGAAAAGAAGAAATGGCTCCTTTGAGATTTTCAACTGCTTCATCATTGGTATATATTCCGCTGACAGTTCCTGTTTCTGTTGAGCTTTCAGTTAACATACTAAACGACTCATTTTTGGCAGCTTCAAGCGAGTCGGATTTTGTGCGCATTGCAATTTCTTCTTCGTGGTACCGAATAGCAGCGGATATTTCTTTGGTTAATTTCAGGTATTCACCAATTGAAAGAGTGCCTTCCTTTACTTGAAGGGCTAATCCTACTCTGGCATCAGCTAGGTATTTAACCGTTGCATTTAGAGATAATAAGAGCGCTATTTCAGCGTCTTCCACGATTAATGTTGGGCTGAGGCCCATCTTATAAAGGATGGTTTGAGCCGTAATTGCTTCTTGACCAAACGTCTCCTTATCTTGAATAGTTCTTGTCTTGATTGACGTGAATGCTCGAAATCCTGGAGCGATATTGCTAGCATTAAAGCTAAACGCAGCACCAGTACTACTCGTGGTTTTTAATGCTTGAGCGATACCATTGAATAGATCTGTGAAAATTTTAATATTCGCTGGATTGGCAAAAATCTCCAGTGCTTTGGTTGCGCCTAATGCTACTGCTGCTGTATCGAGTAACCCTTTGATTACTGGAACTAATCTATCAATATTAAATTCGTGGGTGTAATCAACTTTAACTTGTGTGTTAACGTCAATGAACTTGAAGTCACTAATCCCATTATTGTCAGCGTATTCTTTAATGCGCCCGTCAAATTCGTCAACTTCTTGTTGCGTGACACTTTTCATGCTCTCATCAAGCTTCTTAATAACTTCTAGTGCCTTCTGAGATTTTCTTTCAGCTCTTTCAACGGATGCACTTCTACAGGCCATAATGGGGGATTTTAGTTGTGTTTGAAATTCAGAACCAAGACTACGAGAATATTAGTATTTTTCAAAATTAACGCTTGTATTTTTTAGGCAAAAAAAAACGTTAGAAATGGCTTTTAGTGTAGAAGAAGCAGCCTTGTTCATAACGTAACTAAGTTATGACCACAGCCTTGTATAGCGTCAGCTAAAAGTGGACTGAACAGATAAAAAGTTAAGTCACACATTTTCCTACTTTGAGGATATATCCTCAAAGTAGGAACAGAACAGCTGAACCATGCCCAAGAAGAAAAAAGTAGAAGCCCTTGTCAAGGACATCAAGCGGAGAACGCGTAGGAAGTTCTCATCAGAAGAAAAGATCCACATTGTACTAGAAGGCCTTAAAGGCGAAGAGTCCATTGCTACCATATGCAGAAGAGAGTCGATAGCTCCGGCCTTATACTACCGCTGGAGCAAGGACTTCCTTGAAGCAGGTAAGAAACGCTTAATGGGCGATACCATGCGCGAGGCCAATACCACGGAAGTAGGTGAGCTCAAGAAAGAGAACCAGCAGTTGAAGGAAGTTGTGGCCGAACAGACCTTGAGCATCCGTGTTCTGAAAAAAAGCTTGAGTGGTCAAAGCTGAAACAAGAGAAGTACATGCGATTTGACCAACAAGAAAAATATGAGATCATCCGCTTAGTAGAGGGTTCTGAGCTAGGTGTAAATAGAACGCTCAAAGAACTGGGTATCCACAAGAGCACCTTCTATCAGTGGTACGGCAAGTACCTAGAGAAAGGTTACGATGGGCTTGTATCAGTAAAGCGTAACACCCAATGGAACAGGATACCTCCTGATATCAGACAGCGGATAGTAGAACTGGCTTTGGAACTACCTGACAGATCACCCAGAGAGTTGGCCCACATCATGATCGATCATCAGAAGTACTTCATCTCCGAGAGCAGTGTGTACCGGATACTTAAGGCTCAAGGGCTGATCACCTCTCCAGCCTATATGGTGATGCAGGCCGCTGATGAGTTCACCTATAAGACGACCCGGGTTAACCAACTATGGCAGACCGACTTTACCTACCTGAAAGTGATTGGTTGGGGATGGTACTACCTGTCCACCATAATGGACGACTACAGCCGTTACATCATCTGCTGGGAGCTGTGCTCTACCATGAACACCGATGATGTGGAACGTTCCATAGAAATGGCTCTGGAAAGGACAGGGCTGAAAAATGCTCCGATCCGCCCCAAGCTGCTATCGGACAACGGCCCTTGCTACATCAGTGGGCAGCTCAAGACCTTCATGGAGGATGTTGATATGAAGCATGTCCGAGGTAGGCCCATGCACCCGCAGACCCAAGGTAAGATCGAGCGTTACCATCGTTCGATGAAGAACGTGATCAAGCTAGAACACTATTACAGCCCCAACGAGCTCCAAAGACGCTTAGCAGAGTTCATTGAATATTACAACGACCACAGATACCATGAATCACTCAACAACTGCACGCCTGCAGACGTGTTCTTAGGAAGGCACCACAGGATCATTAAAAAACGTGAACAGATAAAAGAAAGGACCATGAGAAAAAGAAGAAAGCAATACCAACTCTCAAAAATGAAAACCATCTCTTAAATTACACCCAACTCCAGTCCACTTTCTTTGACGACGTACAAGGAAAGAACGTGTGGTGTTCTCCACTTCGATTGCCTTCCTCGTAACGTGCGATAGTACGTACTCGCCCATTTTCAAAGAATGAAAGTTGGACAGGCTGTTCTTTGTTGTCTATGTAC
>CAZPEQ010000010.1:0-18767 GCA_964585605.1 uncultured Weeksellaceae bacterium
ATCTTGCCAAACGCTACCATCATGCCGCGCTATGCGGAGGTCGGACAAAAGCGAAACTCCACAGCTTGTCGTGTTTTCCCAGCCAATTGTCACAAGTGCATTCGGTGAACCTGAAGAGCGTTCCAATAACCAATATTCGCATGCTGAAATATGATCCAAGGTCGCGCTCAAATTATTCCCAAACAGCATCTGAGGATTGGTCAGGTAATATTCTGCAAGGAAAGCGGTGCTGGCGTTCGCATTGGTTTGACCGGAAATGGTGACCGGCCTGTAAAAATTCACTTTCCCTGTAGGAAAGGTGAAATTTTGCGCACCTATTTTTTCGCACGGGCCAGTAGCAAAAGACAGGTCGCTCATACCTAGCGCAGTCGAACCATTGTCAAAAACCAGCTTGCCCATGTTCATTGCCAAGCCATTGAGAAACTCAAAAGAATTGGCTATTCGAATTGTATGGTCGATGGTCAAGTTGGAGGTAGGTTTATCCAAAACCAGCGTTGCGAAGCGCTCAATGAACGTTCCAGTTCCTGTGATTAACTGCGGTCCTGATCCGGCAAAACGTACCGTGCTGAACCGCTCGTCGAAGGCTAGTTCTTGGTGGTTGTTCACGAAATCACCTTCCAGCGTAAGTGATCCCCCAGAGCTCCCGGTGGCATGCAAGTCTAAAAAACCTCCTTGTTGAATAAGTATATCACCAGCAACATGCATCGTACCTGTACTGCTATGCTCAAGTCTAGCCGCATTTGCAAGACCCGTTGTATAGCCAGTTAATTCTACATTGCCTGACACGGTTAGGTTTGATCCGTTCACAACACGTAATTGCGAAACACCACTTGCAGAGGTGTTCGATTTATGCATCTGAAGGTTTCCTAGAACATCAAGCTGGCTATTGTTGTTGACCGTTAACCGCCAGTTGGTTCCCGTAATGTCATGTGTTAGACTAGCACAGGCCGCCACATTTCCTCCGTCGATATCGCAATGATTCAGTGCTCTATTGTCCAGTACAACGTCAGTAGTTAAATCGGGCACTTCTGCATTATCCCAATTTGCACAATCGAACCAATCCGTGTTCCCAGGCCGTCCTCTCCAGACCCCAGAAGTAAACCCGACCGTTGTCAAAGCAAACGTATGTCCCCCTAAATAGTCTGGATTCGCACTGTTGTAGGCAGCACAATTTGGGTACCCTGTCCAATTGGTTGGGTCTCCTACGCGGATGATCCATGCACGTTGATCGGTTGCTGATGTTGGCCCTGTGTACTTAGTGAAATTAGTTGAAGCCGTGGGAGCCATGCTAAAACAATCCATGACAGGGGGTAAACCAGAGTTGAATGACTGTTGGGTGAATGGCACCCAATTCGACGGATCTGAACTAAAACCATACACAGGTGTACCTCCAACGTAATCTGTATTATGCGCTCCAGCAGGATTCACCCAATTACCTCCTTGCAAGAAGAATATTTGATCCCCGTTGGTAGAATTCAAATTGAAAAAGCCGCTATGAACACTGGATGTCCAGTCGGTATCTGGCGCAACAGCGGATACCATACCACCACCAGAAGCTCGTATGGTAATTACCGTTCCGGCTGGTATTGGAGGCCCTGTTCGAATTAACCGAACTTTACCTTCATTGTTCTCGCCCCATAAACCGGGCACAAAATGTTCAAACCCACAATCTGTAATATCAAGCACCGTATTTCTAGCGATCTCCTTAAAGCTGAAAAAACTAATCTCGTCTTGAGCCGTAACTCCCGTACAGTCTAAATTGTTCGCATTGATACCTACGATCAGCAGATCTCCCCTTCCGAGAGAAGTTGGGGGTGTATCATCATCATAGATTCGGAGGTCATGGATCAGATTTGCTCCTAATTGCAGTCCCGCGGAACTATTCACAATCTCGAATCGTACATCTTCAGTCGACTCAATACCTGCGTCATTGAATATATTCAGCGTAATGTTCGCGCTGGTTTGTCCCGCAGGAACATTTACATTGATCATGCCTCCTCCTACTGCAGGAACCGAGGTATAATCATTACCCACACCATAGGTAGCACCCGGACCATTCATAACACTCACGGTAACGGTCTGAGCGGTAGGTGCTGCTGGTATGATCGATAGACCTACGACAGCAGGATTGAGCACGTCTTCAAACCCAGTGGTATTAGCTGTCGTGAACTGAACGGTAGGAGGTGTTGGTATACAAGAACTGGGCACATAGGCGTTATCAAATTCACATGCGAACGCTGCATTATTACGGTGATTCCATAGGCAGCTGGCATAATTCAAATTGATTCCCGTATAGGTTCCATCAACCACAACGCCAATGTTATTGGCAGCAAGGGTTGGGTTGACATAAGGTCCCGTGGTTGTATTCTGGTCAAAGTATAACTCCCACTCATCACCAGCCGGATCATATGTCACCCGGATTGAAGCGTAGTGCGTACCAATTACTCCACCGGAGATCAACGTGGTGAGGTTAACGTTCTCATCTAAACCACCGTTATAACGGACTAGCCGTACAACGGAATTACTACCTGGTTCGCCGACTACCACAGCATACCCTTGACCTGTTTCTGGATTTAGTGTTGACCCCGCTAGAACGTACGCCATGCCATTTTGCACGCCTCCTTGGTCAAAACCGACGGTACCCGCACTAGTGATACGGCGCAAGTTGATACCCCACTCAAGTACGCACGCATTATTCGCCAAATGGGTATCGAAGTAAGATGAAACATCTCTGCTGATCCAGTCGGCTGCGGCAACTGTACTGCCAATTACACGGCAGGCAACATCAACTCCATTCCAACTGGTTTGAATAGCAGCCGTATTGTTCGTTCCTCCTTCAACCCAACCAGGAACGACAGTTGTTCCGGGTGGATAATTGAAGTCATCCAGCAGTTGTTGTGCGTGCAGTAAAGGAGTCATCAAACACACCACAGTTAAGAAGCTGAACAACAGTCTTATGAACGTCAAATTGAGCACTGTACCAAAGTTCGGAGATCTTTCGGACTGTTGACGCCTTTTTAGCCTGAAAGTTGGGTCATCATTACCTTAACTAATCAACAATTGACTGTTTGTGCCTAAGTGACCCGCAAAGCCTCTAAATTCGCAGATTAATTCCATGTTGAAGTGACTGAAAAGATACTTATTCTGGATCATGGCTCTCAGTATACACAACTGATAGCCAGGAGAGTACGTGAACTGAACGTGTACTGTGAGATCCACCCATACACAAGTGCGCACGACAAACTCGATGATTCATCCATTAAAGGAGTGATCCTGAGCGGTAGTCCGTTTTCGGTACACGATGCAGATGCTCCCAACACCCAGCTAGAAAGGGCTCGTGGTAGCAAACCCATATTGGCGATATGTTATGGTGCCCAAATGTTAGCCAAGCGCTCGGGAGCGGAAGTCGTTCGAAGTAAGGTCCGTGAATATGGGAGAGCTAACCTAAGTACAGTGGATCAAAACGACCCGCTCTTTGAAGGAATCGGTAGTGGCGTGCAGGTTTGGATGAGCCATGCTGATACGATCGCTGCCCCAGCGAATAATATGGCCATTATAGCATCAACGGAGCATGTTGATGTCGCTGCCTTCCGAATGCGCGATGAGCCTACAGTGGCGGTACAATTTCACCCAGAAGTGTACCACACCGAAATTGGCTTGGATCTGTTGCGCAATTTTGCATTGAACATATGTGGATGTAGTGGTAATTGGACTCCAGGATCGTTCGTAGAAACAACGGTTGAAGGTCTTAAGAAACAAGTAGGCGGGGAAAAGGTTGTTATGGCAATCTCAGGTGGTGTTGATAGCACGGTAGCCGCTATGTTGCTGCATCGCGCGATCGGCCCGCAACTACACTGCATTTTTGTTGATAACGGTCTATTGCGAAAAGACGAGTACGAAACGGTACTTGATAATTATAAGCACCTGGGTCTCAATATCAAAGGAGTAGATGCGAAGGAACGTTTCTACAAGGGTTTAGCAGGTATCTCCGATCCGGAGCGAAAGCGAAAAGTCATTGGAGGAACCTTCATTGATGTATTCGACGAAGAAGCTAAACTGATCGAAGATGTCACCTGGTTGGGGCAGGGTACTATATACCCAGATGTTATCGAAAGTGTAAGTGTAAAGGGCCCCTCGGCAACCATTAAGAGCCATCATAATGTAGGCGGTTTGCCGAATTATATGAAATTGAGCATCGTGGAACCACTGAGACTGTTGTTCAAGGATGAGGTGCGCCGAGTGGGAAAGGAGTTAGGCCTGAATCCTGAACTGCTTGGAAGACACCCATTTCCTGGCCCTGGGCTAGCCATTCGAATACTTGGCGATATAACCCCTGACAAGGTGAATGTACTTCAGCAGGTAGATGCGATCTACATCGAACACTTGAGAAAAGAAGGACTATATAACGATATTTGGCAAGCAGGTTCAATACTTTTACCTGTACAAAGCGTTGGTGTAATGGGCGATGAGCGCACGTATGAAAATGCAGTGGCGCTCAGAGCTGTTACAAGCACTGATGGTATGACCGCTGACTGGTTTCACTTCCCCCATGATGTTTTGGCACGTATTTCGAATGACATCATTAACCAGGTGAAAGGAATTAACCGGGTGGTGTACGATATCAGTTCTAAACCCCCGGCTACGATTGAGTGGGAATGAAATTGTTGAGAAGCATAAGTTTGATCTGGCTCGTATGGGTCTCGCTAAGCGCCTTTGGGCAGCAGGAGAGGCTTACCGTTAGCGGTGTTGAATACATCGTACACCAGGTTAAAAAGAAGCAGACCTTGTACGCGATCAGCAAGAGCTATAGCGTGCCTTTGGATGCTATATTAAACGCAAATCCGTCAGTTGCGGGAGGGTTGAATACAGGCCAACGTTTGTTAATACCCGTAGATGCTATTAACAAGAAGGCTCAGAAGAAAGCGCCTGTTATTCGAGACGGTGCATTAACGCATCTTGTCAGGAGAAAGGAAACGTGGTACAGTATCGCAAAAAAGTATGACGTGGAATTAAACGACCTGTTAGAACGAAACCCTGATAAGGCCGATGGGCTGCGAACGGGTGACAGCGTGATCATTCCTACAGAGAAGGTAAAAAGCGCCAGCCCTGCGGCAACTCAAGTGGCGTCTGCAGAAGAAGGACGTTTTCACACTGTTATCGCTGGTGAGACTTTATACAGCATTGCCAAATTACATGACGTAGAGGTCGAAGGATTGAAGCAATTGAATGCCTTGAAAAATAACGACCTGAGCATAGGAAGTACGATCCGGTTGCCTGAATTAAAACCAGTTGTAGAAGAGCCCAAAGAGGTTCAGCCGGAATACGAATTGAAATCAACTTACAACATCGGTTTTTACTTGCCCTTCTCGTTGGACCGGAACGATAGTTTGTTCGTAGAGAAAGGAAATGACAAGTTATTCCCTCTCACTGATATTTCTATGCAATTCTACTTCGGCGCGCTAATGGCGTTGGACACGCTCGAAAAACTGGGCCTCAATGCAGAAGTCTATTTTGAAGATGTCGGACAGGCTGAAAACACGATTGATGTTCTAGAGCAGAAGGGGAATGTAGATAATATGGATCTGATCATCGGGCCTTTTCACCGGAAAGCCGTTGAGCGAGTAGCGGCTTTCACGCGTAAGCAGAATATACCTGTTGTTTGCCCCGTTACGCAGTCGAATCGAATACTGATAGATAAGCCTAACGTATTTAAAGCAAAAAGCGGGCGGGTCGAACAGATTGATGCGATCACGACTTATGCCTCCAAGCAGAATACACCTGGTAACGTGATCATTTTCCTACCGGAACTGGAGCATGAACGTGAACTGCAAGCCATAGCGTTAAAGAGTTTAAAAACGAAGATGCCGAGTATTGAGATCCACCAGATCAGTGATATTCGAGATGCGGAAAAGTTCAAGGTGCATTTTCAACTTGGCAAGATGAACTCGGTCATCATTCCGTCGGAAAACCACAGTGTGGTGAGCGGCTTGCTAACGAAACTGAACGGCATATCCGATCAACATCCGATGACCGTCTATGGACTGCAAAAGTGGGCCGAGTTCGAAAATATCGATCTGGCTTATAAGGAGAAATTGAATGTGCATTTGGCTATGAGTGATTGGGTTGATCGGCATGACCAAGGAACAAAGCGTTTCGTAAGCGCATTCCGCAAGGAGCATAATAACGACCCAAGTGATTATGCATTCTTAGGCTACGATGTCACCTTGTATTTCGGCTATCAGTTATTGATGAAGGGAGCTTCATTCCCCGAGCATTTGACCCTCGCAAGTGAGGATCAGATCAATACCTTGCATATACCTATCGACATCCGTTCAACGGGTATTGATAGTGGTAAACGCAATGTTGGTGTTGTGCTGGTGAACCACCGTGATATGGAGTTGAAACGGGCCGCCCAATTTCCTGCTGAGGCGGACCTGCCGAAATAAGTTCTCGCTATTCGGTGAATTTGTAGCCTACGCCTTTAACCGTTTGAATGCGGTAATTGCCTAGCTTTTCACGCAGCTTCCGAATGTGTACATCTATCGTACGCTCTCCAACGAACTGATCATTTCCCCATACTTCGTCGTAAATATGGCTACGTCTGAACACCTTGCCGGGCTTAGACATCAACAACACGAGCAGCTCAAATTCCTTCTTTGGCAAATGAATTGTGCTATCGTCGAAATTCACAACAAATCGCTCCAAGTCGATCAACACGCCACTCGCGGCAACCGTATTAGAGGATCCAGAAGTTTCCCGTTTGCGCTTTAATAATGCCGATACACGGCTCAAGAATACTTTCGGCTTGAGCGGCTTAGAGATGTAGTCATCTGCACCAGCCTCAAAACCAGCTATCTGACTGTAATCTTCGTTACGAGCAGTTAAAAAAGCAATGATCGAGTGCTTGATAGAATCTTCTTTTCGAATTTTCTGGCAAAGTTCCACCCCATCAATCCCTGGCATCATGATATCTAGGATGATCAGGTCAGGTTTCTCCTGTTTTGCGAGCTCAAAACCACTTTCCCCGTCAGAGGCGGTTAAGACATTAAGTCCTTCTTGCTCTAAATTGTACCGCAACATATTGAGGATATCTTCCTCATCATCTACGATTAAGATCTTGAATGTTGTCTCCATCCTTATTCAGGTTCAAAGCAAGACCTCAGACGTTAAGCTTGGGTTAATTCAACGATATCTAATCCCCACAGAACGTTCGGTCATATGCGTTAGGAGAATAAATTGCAGGCGAAACAGAGATGTCGGAGAAAATACGTGTGGTAGAGCTTTTTGCTGGGGTTGGAGGGTTTAGGCTTGGCCTTGAAGCTGCTAGCAAAAAAGCAAGAGCGAAGAACCGCTTTGATATCGTGTGGAGTAACCAGTGGGAGCCCAGTACGAAGAAACAGCACGCTTCTGAGGTATACGTTGCTCGTTTCGGGTCTAAACACCACAGTAACGAGAATATCGCGGAGGTGCCTACATCAACTATACCTGATCACGATATTCTCGTAGGAGGCTTCCCTTGTCAAGATTATTCTGTGGCAAGTACGTTGCGCAACTCTCATGGACTATTGGGAAAGAAAGGCGTCTTGTGGTGGCAGATCCACCGAATACTGAAAGAGAAGAAGAACAAGCCGCAACTGCTAATGCTGGAGAATGTGGATCGCTTGCTTTCCTCTCCCGTTGCCCAACGTGGTAAGGATATGGCCGTCATGTTAAGAAGTTTGAGTGATTTGGGCTACTCTGTTGAATGGCGTGTGGTCAACGCTGCGGAACATGGTATGCCGCAGAGGCGAAGACGTATTTTTATGATCGGGTATCATAAAGGAGGCAGTATTCATCCGTCATCCAGCAAGTCTACTATCGTAGAAAATGGTATTCTTTCTGCAGCTTTTCGAGAAAGCTCTTTTTCAGCAATTGATCAATTCAAACTAGATAAAGATCTGGTGAAAATCTCCAACGCATTCAATTCAGAAGGTGGCCGAACCCCATTCTTTAACGCAGGTTTTATGGAGAAAGGCGTTGTTACTACCGCAAAGTGTAGCTATACCCCGCCAAAGAAAACGGTTCTCTTAGGAGATATTCTTATAAGAGAAGAAGAGGTTCCTGAGGAATATTTTATCCCCGAGGGGCAGATCGAGAAGTGGAAGTACCTCAAAGGGGCGAAGAAAGAAGAACGCACAAATAGGAATTCAGGTCACAAGTACAAGTACAGTGAAGGGGCGATCGCCTTTCCTGACCTACAAGACAAACCCTCTCGAACGATTATTACAGGAGAAGGGGGGAGTTCGCCTTCTCGTTTCAAGCATGTGATCGATACCCCATCCGGCCGGTACCGCAGGTTAACGCCAGTAGAGTTGGAACGGTTGAACATGTTTCCTGATGGCCATACGGAAGGAGTAAGTCCAGCTAAAAGAGCCTTTTTCATGGGCAATGCGCTGGTTATTGGTGTTGTGCAACGGATCGGCAAGGAAATTTTAAAACGATGGGATCAATGAGTAAAGAAATAGCGACGTTAGGGGCAGGTTGTTTTTGGTGTGTTGAGGCGGTCTTTAAGGAGCTGAAAGGAGTGGAGGAGGTGAATTCCGGTTACATGGGAGGGGATTTGGCCAACCCCACGTACAAAGCCGTTTGCTCTGGCACTACGGGTCATGCCGAGGTAGCACGAATAAGTTACGACTCAGCGCTTATCTCGTTTGAGGAGTTGTTGGAAGTGTTTTTTCAGGTGCACGACCCTACGACCTTGAACCGACAAGGCGCCGATGTCGGCACCCAGTACCGCTCCGTCATTTTCTTTCATGATACGGTGCAGGAGCAGGTCAGTAAGCGAATCATCGGATCCTTGAATGAAAGCGGTGCCTTTTCTTCACCTATTGTTACTGAAGTGACTCAGGCCGTGGACTTCTACGAGGCGGAAGACTACCACAAGGATTATTTTGACAAAAATGCTGATCAACCCTACTGCGCCATGGTCGTTAGGCCTAAAGTGGAGAAATTCAAGCGTGTTTTCAACAACCGCCTGAAGTAAACCTAGTTGACCTGGTGTTGCCGCCGTGAATACGAACATATGTATATTCGCGAGGAGCGGTGAACACTGCTTACAAACACGGCAAACCAAAATCATGAACACAAAGAATATATCAGTAGTAGCGGGCCTACTGTTCACAGGTTCTCTATTAGCGCAAGAGAATCTGGTGACCAATCCAGGGTTCGAAGACCTTTCTAGCCCAGTCGTTACATGGGATCAACTGGATCATGCAACTGGCTGGAGTAACGCGAATGGCGGATCAGTGGATGTACTGGCGAAAACCGCGAGTACTTCCAATGTTGGTATTCCTGAGAATGAATTGGGAACAGTTGAACCCTTTGATGGCGAGAACTGTGCGGGCTTTGTTGCATGGAAAGATGACAAGCGTCCTAACATCAAGCGTATCTGGAAAGGTAAATCTGTTGAACCACATCGTGTAGCGTGGAACACCTATTCAGAGTACCTACAGGGCACACTTAGCAAGGCGCTGGTTGCTGATATGCAATACGAAGTAAGCTTCCGAGTAAGTTTAGGTGAGCATAGTGATCGTGCTGTTTCAGGCATTGGCGCTATGTTCTCTGGAGAAAAGATCAACGAAGTACACCGTAGATTCCTAGATGGAACGCCAGATGTATGGACCACTGAAGTGGTCAAGGATAAAGAGGGGTGGGTTGAAGTGACAGGATCATTTATTGCAGCTGGTAATGAACAGTACATCATTATTGGTGCATACTCTGGTGATTACATGACCAAGGAAGAGGTCATTACAGGTCCTGATAACCAAAGAGCATACTACTATGTGGATGGTATTAGTGTTGTTGAGAAGCCTCTGAACGATTCAGATGGTGATGGCGTAGCTGATGAAGATGACAAGTGCCCGAATACCGTGGGTCTAGCTAAAATGAGCGGTTGTCCTGATGCTGATGGTGATGGCGTGGCTGACAATGTTGATCTATGCCCTAACGTAGCTGCTCCTCGTTCTGCCAACGGTTGCCCTGATTCAGATGCAGATGGTGTTACTGACAACGAAGATAAGTGCCCTAACGTGCCGGGCATCAGCGACAATGCGGGTTGCCCGAAGATCAAGGCTGAAACCGAAGCATTGTTCAAGCAGGCTCTAAGTGGCGTGAAGTTCGAAAGTGGACGCGCCACATTGAAAGGATCTAGCTACGCAATCTTGAATAACGTCGTTAAGGTCATGCAGGACAATCCTGCGTACGACTTGGAGATACACGGTCATACCGATAGCCAAGGGGATGATGGAAAGAACTTGACCTTGAGTCAAAGTCGTGCCAACTCCGTGTTGAAGTATTTGACTGGAAAAGGTGTTGATGCAGCTCGACTTCGAGCTACAGGACACGGTGAGGTAAATCCGATCGCAGATAACGGTACGTCAACGGGAAGAGCTAAGAACCGCAGGGTTGAGTTCAAAGTAGCCTTCTGGCGTTGAACGATTAAAATAGTATGTAAAGAAAGGGCCTTCACGGGCCCTTTCTTTGTATCAGACACTTGTCATAAGATGAAAGGGAAGAAGATCTATAGTATCGTTCGCTTCAAATGTCCGCATTGCCATGAAGGGCAGTTCTTAAAAGGAAAGCATCCCTATGACCTGAAGTACGTTGGAGACTTGCTCGAAGAATGTCCCGTGTGCAAACGGAGCTACATCAAAGAACCAGGTTTCTATTATGGAGCTATGTATGTTGCTTACGGCTTAGCTGTGGGAACAGCTATACTGATGTACGGAACAGGCTGGCTGATATTCCCCAGTGAAACGGATGTAATGCTTCGGCTCGCATTCATGGCCGTGATGATCGCGTTTCTTGGACCGTACATCTTTGCCCTGTCTAAAAGCACGTACGCCAACATATTCTATAAATACAAGGGACCTGTTGATCAAGAAGCAGGAGCCTGATCGTCGATAGGGCTGCCTTGCCCTAAGTATTCCATACCAAGAATCAAGTTGTGATAGGGAAGGGTCTTCCCGAGTGATGCCACGTCAGTGAAACCTCCCTGGGTGACCAAGTCCATAATCTGTTCGGCTGTATAACGCCCCTCAACAGCTGGGCCAACTGGGCTTTCAATCGGTTTCCACTCCAAGTTGCAGAAGATTCCACCGGTCTTCATGCCACCGAAAATCTTATTCGCATAGCCAATGCCGTCCGTGATACCTGCTAGGCCAGAGCTCAAGAAGACCACATCTACCTCTTTTGCTCTTAAACCAGTTTGGCCCAGCGGGCGTAATCTGATTGAGAGATCCTTATCCGCAATACCACGGGAAGCTTTCTCCTTCGTAAGCGCATCCACCTCAGCCTGTGTCTCACACACCGCAATGACCTGAGCTCCTGCCTTTAAGAGCTTCCAAACAAAATAACCATCTCCGGCATTAATATCCGCCACAAGTTTCCCTCCAGCACCTCCAAAGCCGTTGAACACGTCATATGGCTTCATGTAAGCATCGCGGTTGTCTTTTGATTGCTCGTCACCGGCGGTAGTTGTTATTGGCGCCGTGCTGCGCTCAGCCGTTTTTGACTTGTCGGAATTTCCGCAGGCCATGAAAAGGACCGCCGTTAGTGCGCAGGTGTAGAGTGTACTGTTCATACGTCAAAATTAAGAAAATTGTCTATTTTCAAATATTCTCCATGTAAAATATTTAAGTGTAATTATATTTGCGCCATGGCCAGCATCGAGGAAGAAATTCAAAGCTCATTCAAAAGCGAGCAACAAAAAGCCATGATCAATATCATGTTCACTGCAACTTGGTTCAGGTCAATGCAGGCAAATGCGCTGAAACCGATTGGTATCAGCAACGAACAGTATAACATTCTGCGTATCCTGAGCGGTTCAAAAGAACCTCGGATGAAAATGAGTTGTGTTCGAGATCGCATGATCGATCCGGCTCCTAACACAACACGTTTAATGGATCGCTTGCTGGAGAAGGGAGCTGTTGAGCGTGAACGTTGCGCACACGATAGAAGAGTGGTTTATGTTAAAGTAACAAAACTTGGTATTAAACTCCTCCAAGAAACGGATGCAAGTTTAGCCGATTTCTTCTCCGCACTTGAAAGCGGCCTTCCTTCCAAAACCGCATCAGAATTAAACAATGCTATAGAGGTGTTCAGAGCTTCGATCCAAAAGCACGTCGCTGTGGCATAATACTTGTCAAAACTCAAACAACACAGATTCCGAAAACAAACATGAAACAAGCACTTATTCTTACTATGGCCTTAGCGTTAGGGTTTAACGTTACCTATGCCCAGCACGCGAACATAAATACCAAGAAAAGTTCGGTGAAATGGATCGGTACTAAAGTTACAGGATCCCACACAGGAACGATCAACATCAGCAATGGCACGATCAGCATGAAGGAGGGCGCATTGAGCGCGGTGAATATTACGATCGATATGACCACTATTGCGTGCACCGATCAGCAAGGAGACGCAGCCAAGAAGTTAGAAGGGCATTTAAACTCTGCTGATTTCTTCAATACTGCAGAACATGCTACAGCAACGTTTAAGTCCACTTCAGTGAAAGCGGACGCCAAAGGCTATATGGTAACCGGAGACCTCACGATTAAGGGAAAGACCGAGCCGATCAGTTTCATGGTATCAGCGGACATGCATGGCCAGACCGTACATGCCACGGGCAAGTTGACTTTTGATCGAACCAAGTATGATGTAAAATACGGGTCAGGTTCCTTCTTCGATGGCCTTGGAGACAAGACGATCTACGACGACGTTGACCTAGAATTCAATATCGTGACGGGCTAAGCAACAAGCGTCTAGTTGAAAGGGCCTGTGGTGTTGCTGCAGGCCCTTTTTATTGTTGCTCAATGCTCTTTTCCCAAAAGACCTTGCCTTCTGGGTTCATGATCTGAATGCGTAAGGTTCGAGATCCTGGGGCTCCGCTGATATCCAGTACACCAAAGTTTTGTGTGGACACAAGAGTACCCTTCACAAAATTGTCGTTCTTCTCTTTCGGTTCATACGCTTTGGAAGTAAGTGGGGAAACAGTGAGGTCATAAATCAGATTTCCCCGCTCGTTTTCAATCATACTCATGGCCGTATGGTGCCGATCACCAGTCAGAAATATTACATTCTTAATGTCTCGTTCCTCAATCTCTGCTAGAAGTCTAGCTCGTTCAGCCCGGAAGTTCGCGTGGTTCTCATACTTCTTAGCCGTATTCAATACTTGCCCTCCAACAAGAACGAAGTTGAATGAATACTTGCTGCTCTCCAATGCATTCAATAGTTGAGCCATTTGCTTCTTGCCAAGCATTTCGGCGTTGTCGCCAGCAGGCTCACGATACGTGCGGTTATCAAGCAGGAAAAACCCAATATCAGCATGATCCAACTGCGTATATATGCTTCGGCTCAAACCGGGCGCTCCATAACCTGGATTAGCCCAAAAACGTTGGAAAGAGGCTTTAGCGATTTCAGCATTGTACCAGCTACCGATTGCGTCATTCGGGCCAAAATCATGATCGTCCCAGATGGCATAGTGCTTTCCTGTTCGTAACAGGCGCTGCAACTCTGGCCTACTCCGGGTTTGCGTATACCTATAATTATAACCTGAAGCAGAGCCCCAGTCAGGCTCACGCAAATACAAATTGTCTCCCAACCACAGCGTCAAATCAGGATCTTGATCTGCCATGGTCTCGTAAATGTTGTTTTCTACTCCATAAGATTTGCCAGGCCGATCGTGTGCTTGCTCATTAAAATAAGAACAAGAGCCAAGGGTAATACGCAGGTCAGGAAGACTATCTCTGAACAGTACTAGGCCTTCTGTTTTGAATTGGTATCTCGTCGTGGTCAACGTGTCGCTTCCATTTACCGCGGTTAATGCATAAGAATAAGTGGTGTTAGGAATAAGGTCACGTAGCACGTAAGTATGGCATCCTGCGTCCACAGGATCTAGCTCCACCCGTTGCGTTAGAACCGACCCACCATCAATCGTATAGGCAATGGTCATGGACTGCGCTTTGGGGCATTGCGCCCAAACATGTGCTTCCATATGATCCACATATCCCACCATTGGTCCGTTAATCTGCGAAAGTGCAAGAACAGGTATCAGGGTAAAAACAGCAACGATCAACTTATTCATGGTGGAAAATTACAGCACAACGGAAACCTTCTCTGTTTTCCTTTTCCGACATTTAGGAAAACAAGAATTACATGTTCACGTCTTCGCCATTGAATAAAGATCTAGGACTGTTAGTACTACGCTTGATCGGCGGTGGATTGATGGCGCTATTACATGGTTGGCCTAAGCTGCAAGGGTTTGCAGATAAGGCGGATTCATTTCCTGATCCCTTAGGTCTGGGATCCTTGATTTCCTTGATACTTGTGGTGTTTGCGGAATTTTTCTGTGCCTTATTAGTTATGTTAGGGTTATACACACGAGCATTCACTATTCCCTTGATAATAACAATGATCGTGGCCGCTTTTATCACCCATGAAGGAGATCCCATAGCCAAGAAAGAACTCGCCCTGATCTATTTAGCGATATACACTACAATACTGCTGGCAGGTGCTGGAAAGTATAGTCTGAATCGGGTTTCGTTCAGGTGAAGGATCTCTAAAGCAGGGTATTTTGAACGAGGTTAACAAGCTCGTTTTCAAGATTAACCGAGATTCTGACCGTAGTAAGGGATCCCTTTTGATATATTGTTCGTTACAAGAACCATCAGAACAATGAGAAATACACATTTTGTCATGCCGAGCTTGATCATAAGCTTGTTCGCGACTACACTGAACGGGCAGATCAGCTTCTTACCGAATTCAACCTTATTACAAGGCAGCTACGGTAGTCCGGCGTGTGTGACGGATATGAATGGAGATCATTTGGACGATGTAGTTCGCCTTAATGGCAATATGTTGACCATAGACTACCAGCAGCCAAATGGAAGCTTCCTGCATCAAGAGTTCATTACGACAGGAGCGAGCGGTATCTGGAGTATCTGCACAGGAGACCTTAATAATGATGGTTTCAATGATGTGCTGCTGGGGGACGGGAACCATGTAGAATTCTTAATCGCTGTTAATGGGGGAACGAACTATCAGCAGCAATACATATCAGATTACATCTTTTCACAGCGTTCAACCATGTATGACATAGACACAGATGGTTGGTTAGATGCATTCGTGTGTCACGACGTGGATCAAAGTCATCCTTTCCGGAATGACGGAACCGGTGTAATGGTTGAAGATCAAAGTTTAGTGCCTACAGGGTCTAGTCCAGAGGGTGGTAACTATGCCGCAATTTGGGTGGATTATGACAACGATAAGGATCAAGACCTGTATATCACCAAGTGCCGTTCTGGCGCACCGATCACTGATCAACAGCGCATCAACCAGATGTACCGCAACGATGGAGGTGTTTTCACGGAAGTTGCTGCAAGTATCGGGTTAAGAGATAGTGCGCAAAGCTGGAGCACGGTATTCGAAGACTTCGATAATGATGGGGACTTTGACTGTTATATCGTTAACCACACTGACCAGAACCGTTTTTTGGAGAATGATGGCGCCGGAAATTTCACAGATATCATTGGATCTACTGGTATTGATGCGAATCAACTAGGTGCTTGGGAAGCACAGGCTGGCGATTTCGACAACGATGGCTTTATCGATATCTTTAGTGAAGTTGGTGGCGGGATATATCGGAACAATGGTAACATGACCTTCACCAATATCGCGATTGCGCCAGATGAGGGAGGAATTGGGGATCTGAATAATGACGGTTGGCTGGACTATCAACTAGGAGGCACCGTATACCTGAATACTGGAGGAGCCAACCATTGGGTCAAGATTGAACTTGAAGGTATCCTTAGCGCGATTAATGGCATTGGCTCTCGTCTGGAGATTTATGGCTCATGGGGTAAGCAGACCCGGGAGTTGCGTTCCGGCCAAGGCTTCAGTCATATGAACTCTTTGCAAGCACACTTTGGTATTGGTAGCGCAACTTCGATTGATTCCTTGGTGATTACTTGGCCAAGCGGTGTTGTTACGAGCATTGCCAATCCAGGCATTGATCAACTCCATATTATCCCTGAGGTAAGCTGCGTGTTGCCTGGGTTTAATATCAACGTTGTTGGTGCAACTACATTCTGTCCTGGAAGTAGCGTGGATCTATCTGCACCCAATGGATACTCTTCTTACCAATGGAGCAACGGAGCAAGCACCCAGACCATAACCGTTACGGATGCAGGTAGCTACTCGGTTCTTGGCTTTAATGCCAGCAACTGCGCAGCCATGTCCGATCAAATCCTTGTTACAACGATTCAGGAAAATCCGGCAATGATCAGTTATCTCGGAGACCTGAGTATTTGTGATGGCGATGCTGTTCAATTGAATGCAACAGGTTCTACTCTGCCGTTAACTTGGAGCACTAATGTACCGGGCTCAAGCATTCAAGTAGACGCTGCAGGAGATTACTGGGTGGTGGCTACGGGGCAATGTGGAACTTATAATAGTGATACCGTTAGCGTAAGCGTTCTTCCTGCAGGGGTGGATCCGGTAACCACGGGAGACTTCCTTTCGGGGCCTGGAGCTGGAACCGTAAGCGCCATTGGAAATAACATTTGGTGGTACGATGCGCAGAACGCTCTTGATTCGATCGGCTCGGGTAATACTTGGATTACGCCGGTCGTCAGTCAAACAACTACGTTTTGGGCTGAATCAAATGAAGTTTACCCCAGTGCAGGGCAGACCGGGGGACGTAACGCAGATTGGGTAGGAGGAGGACTCCCTGCCGGCGGAGGCTTTTCAAGTTTCAATGCTACGAAAGGATTCACCATTCAAAGCGTTGTGGTTAATGCGCCAAGCGCTGGAGTGCGTAATATTGAACTTCGCGATTTCTTAGGCAACTTGTTAGGGAGCAGTCAGGTGAACCTTGTGGCAGGCGTATCCGTCATCAACTTAGGTTTTCATATTGACCCGGGTACTGGATATTCGTTGCGTTGTGTTGAGAACAATCTGTTCCGCCATAATACCAGCACGCAATACCCTTATAACATAGGTAATGTGGGTGAGATCACAGGCTCTTCGAATGGGCCAACCTACTACTACTATTTCTACGACTGGACCATTCAACCCGATGCGAAGTACTGTCCAAGTGATCGGATTTGGGCCGTTGTCGATATCGTAACAGGTATCGAGGAACACACAGGTAATGCTATTCCTGTTAATGTTTACCCCAATCCCAGCAACGGGCTCGTTAACATTGCTTTTGAAGAAGAGGTGTTGGTAGAAATGATTGAGTTATATGATCCTGCGGGAAAGATGATCCTGCAAGAACAACCTGCCTCTGTGAATGGAATAAGTCAATTGAACGTTTCAGCATTGGTTTCAGGTTCTTACACCCTGGTGCTTAAAACGGCTGGTCAAACGACTACCGTAGCGCTGGTCATTGAGCGCTAGTTGTGACCTATCAAGATTATTTCAGTCATAGTTTTGCAGAAGTCTTACATTGAGACTCCTAAAACTTTTAACTACAGACACAGAAATATGTTAGACGACATCGTTGGAGCACTTAAGAACCAAGTAGGTTCTTCGCTCATGGACAAGATTGGACTAGACCAACAGCAGAGTGATAATTCTATTGGTGCTGCAGCTAGCAGCGTAACTGACTTACTAGGCGGCGGAGACGGACTTGATATTGGCGATGCTTTGAGCCTTTTTTCAAAAGATGACAATACCGCAGGTGCTGACGGTATCCTTGGTCAACTAGGGGATACCTTTATGGGAAAACTTACAGGCGACGTAGGATTGGATGCAGGCAAAGCTGGCGGTGTGAAGGACATGGTTCTTCCTATGCTAATGGGCTTAATGAGTGATAAGATCGGCGGAGACAAGAATATGTTGAGCGGTCTTGTTGGTGGCTTACTAGGTGGTGGTAGTGGAGCAGCGAGCTCTCTACTTGGTGGTGTCTCTAAACTATTCGGCAAGTAAGATGAGCATCCTTAAAGTAATTGAGATCTTGGCAAGTAGCGATACCAGCTGGGAAGAAGCGGCTCAAAATGCCGTTAATGAAGCGAGCAAGACGGTTCGAAACATTCGTTCATGTAACATCCAGAACATGAGTTCTGTTGTTGAGGACGGTAAGATCAAAGAGTTCCGTGTGAACTGCAAAGTTGCCTTTGAAGTAGGGTAATGAGGATAAACGTATGAAGGAAGGGGCAACAGCCCCTTTTTTCATGCATGAATTCTTCTACATTTGATTTTCCTTGCAAGACCAGATTCACCATGAGTAACACACAAGCATTTAAAAAAGAAATCAAGACTGGCTACACCTTCAAGAAAGAATCTATCATTCTCGGAGGCGCCATGTTAGACGGTGAATGTCAAGCGGACTCGCTCGTAAAAGTTTCGCTTAAGACCATCAATCGACATGGTTTAATTGCAGGTGCCACGGGTACGGGCAAAACCAAAACCTTGCAGATTATTTCTGAACAGCTCAGTGCTAGTGGAGTCCCTGTTCTACTCATGGATGTGAAAGGAGACCTCAGCGGCCTGGCACAACCGGGTGCGAGCAACGATCATATTGTGTGGAGACATGGTGCGATTGGCATACCGTACAAGCCAGAGTCCATGCCTGTGGAATTACTCACCATCTCCAAGGAGAAAGGGGTGCGAATGCGGGCAACGATCAGTGAATTCGGGCCGGTATTATTGTCCAAGATCTTGGACTTGAATCCGGTGCAGTCGGGCATCATGAGCATTCTTTTCAAGTATTGTGATGACAACGGCTG
>CAZPEQ010000011.1:0-17838 GCA_964585605.1 uncultured Weeksellaceae bacterium
GAAGCGGTGGTCGGCGAGATCGGTGTGAAAGAAGGACAAGCAGTTGAAAAAGGACAACTACTCATTAAGTTCAATTGAAATGAAAAGAAGCTTACTCTGTATAGGCATCGTTGCCACCTTTATGGCGGCATGCGGTGATCATGAAAACACTCCGGTGCAAACAACACCCGAACCGGTGGCCGAAGAGACCCCGAAAGTTGCGCCAGGCGAGGCCGTGGGCCCAGCTGACTCCAAGTTGCGTGTTTATAAGGCACCCCAAACCGACGCGTTTAATACAGCCACGCTGGAATTGACCAGTCGTAGCGAAGTGGTCGACGGCAAATCAGCTTTTGATTTTGCCGTTACCAACTATGAGCTTGCCGCACAAACAGGTGACGCCGAAACGCGGGGGTGTGCTAACTCTGCCAAGGGCCAGCACATTCACTTTATCTTGAACAACGCACCCTACAAGGCACATTATGGCGCTTCATTTGAGGAGTCGGTGAATGCCGGTAACAACCTGCTCCTTGCGTTTCTTTCTCGCTCTTACCATGAGAGTGTGAAGGCGCCAGATGCTGCGGTCATAACTTCTTTCCAAGTTGGTGAGTCAACTGAAGGGCCTCAGATTGATATTGACGCAGATCCGATCATGTTCTACAGTCGCCCTAAAGGAACATATAAGTCCAGCGCAGGAAGCAAGGTGCTCTTGGATTTTTACTTGCGAAATGCTACCCTCTCTAAGGACGGCCACCAAGTTCGCGCAACGATAGACGGCGAAAGCTGGATGCTGAACGAGTGGGCAGCTTACTTTGTTGAAGGGTTTGACGTAGGAACGCACACGGTGCGGCTGGAATTGTTAGATGCTGCAGGTAATTTAGTTCCTGGCGCATTCAATGATTCGGGCGATCGTGAATTCACGATCACTGCAGACTAGACAAGTGACGTTGCGTCCACCGCGACCAATTCTTCAAACTCTTTGATTCGGGCGCTTAGTTCCTGCGTGGTTACCTCGCTGATACGCTCTGTTCCGAATTTCTCACATGCAAACGAGGCCAACGCACTGCCTACTACAATGGCCCGTTTCATGTTGTCAAAGCTTATATCGCCTGTTTGAGCGAGGTGGCCAATAAATCCACCGGCGAACGTGTCTCCTGCACCAGTGGGGTCGATCACCTCTTCTAACGGAAGTGCGGGAGCGAAAAATGTACGGTCTTCATGGAAGAGCAAAGCACCGTGCTCTCCTTTCTTGATCACCAAATAGGCTGGCCCCATTTGCATGATCTTCTTAGCAGCCTTAACCAAGCTGTGCTCACCGCTTAGTTGTCTTGCTTCTTCATCATTGATCGTAAGGACATCAACTCGCTTGATCGTCTCTTTCAATTTGTCCAGTGCAATGTCCATCCAAAAATTCATCGTGTCCATAACGATCAACTTGGGCTTCACCGCCATCTGATCGATCACTTTCATTTGAACCCCTGGATCCAAATTCCCTAACATGACGAATGGCGCGGAACGGAAATGATCTGGTAATTGCGGGTTCAATTCGGTCAACACGTTCAGCTGCGTATCCAGGGTGTCGCGTGTATTCATATCGTAGTGATACTTACCGCTCCAAAAGAAACTCTTGCCTCCTTCAACAACTTCAAGGCCAGCTAAATCAACCCCCCTTCCTTCTAGGGTTTTCAGCATCTCTCCAGGGAAATCGTCCCCAACAATGCTAATAAGCCCCACTTTGTCTACCATTAAGCTTGCTGCTAGGCTTATGAATGTCGCTGCGCCGCCAACGATTTTCTCGGCTTTTCCAAATGGTGTTTCAATGCTATCAAATGCAACCGTTCCAACTGTTATCAGATCCATGACGCGAAGATAGCCGAAGGCCCTTGCAGGATGTTCCGAAAAGACTATTTTTGCGCTCCCTAAGATTCCTCAATAGCTCAGTTGGTTAGAGCATCTGACTGTTAATCAGAGGGTCCCTGGTTCAAGTCCAGGTTGAGGAGCAGAGAAAACCCCGCAATTGCGGGGTTTTCTTTTATCTCATTCCGGTTCTACAAGTCACAAACAGCTGTGGCGCCGCCGTAAAAAATTTATTCCCGTTACGGTAGCTGCTCTAGTAAGGAATTCGTTGGAATACTGCCTCCAATGTTGATCAAGATGGCATCTCGGTCATTATCGCTACCAACATATTTGACAATCCCGTCCATGGTAACATCGCCCATTTCGTAGCCAATTGCCGTATTTGTGGGGATACTGCCACCAATACGAATCAGTATCATGTCGCGGTCGTTGGCTGCACCAACATATTTGACCGCGTCATCAGGAATACAGTTCCCTGACCACATGACCATAGTCCCACCAATATCCTCCGTTGCGTTAACCCCAAAGGTTTGTGTAGTTGGGTCTGTAAAGTCAACCAAGGTCGGGTCATCACTAAGTGTCACAACGTTCCGTGTGCACACGGGCAGGTGATTGCGATGCCTTACAGAAACAAAATAATCGCCATCAGCAGTCGGGAAGCTGAGCGATGAAACACCATCAAGGTCAACTATATCCCCGTCACGCTGTAACAGGGCACTTTTCGTTTCCAGAACTACTGTGTTGTCGATGTCATCACGCAGCTCTACAAATACCCAATCAACAATTGCATCGTCACCAGAATTAAATAAGACCGTTGGATCCACTTCTTCTCCGCCCCCACTTCCTTGGTGAGTGAATCCAATTGCCGCGTACGGTTCTTGAATAGGAATGTACAGTGCAGTGCGTAGGTCATCGCGCATCAACCCGGTTGCGTCATCATATGGCCCCTTCAAGAACGTCTTGATGTCTAGTGCTATGAAAGGATCTTCGCCTAATACACTTACATCATCCAAACCAACGTCGTTGCGAAAATCTCCGTTAGCATTATCGTTAATCCAACGGAACTGAATAGGGCCTGTAATGGTATAGACAGATAAATCAACAACGTACTCCGTCCAACCGCCGTTATCTCCTGAAAAACTCCACACTCCGGTATTCCAGCTCGCGCCATCCCAGAAATCAAGTGAGGTTGTGACCAGTGGTGCCGTGGCCAAGGAGGGAACACTGTGAAACCAAAATCTAAGCTCTGGGTTTATCATAGTGCCCAAATTGAAGGCAGGGCTTGTTAGGGTCACATCTGACGCCTCTCCCCCTTCGTTATTTGAATCATCCACCCAAGCGAAATAGCCCGCACCACTTGTGTGATCTCCTGCAGCGCCATGTTGACCACTACCAGTATTCAATGTGGTCGTGTCAACATTCCAAGGCTTCCCTGTTGAGGAACTCAATTCCCAACAAGGCGGCAAATCTCCACCGTTCTCAAAGCCGGTAGAGTACGGTAGGTTAAGGGTTGCGCATGGAGGAAAGAACAGTTCCGCGTAATTGCCCGTACATGCAGTAGACGCAGTGAATGAAACCGTTACATCAATCGGGTCATTGTTGGTGATTAAGATATCGCTAAGTGTCACTGTTTGAGGACTGCCCGTAATTGGGAACATTTGTCCGTTCACCATCAAATCCCCCGTTACTGGCTCATTGCAGTAGGTGATCACCAGTTCTTGGTCAAACATGTCGTCAACCGGTGTGCTTTGCGTTCCAACCGTTACATCGGCCAAGTTGCAGGAGCCAGGTGGGGCTTGAAAGAGCACAGCGAGTCCACCACAACGCGCCTGAAGAACGTCCATTAAGCCATCATTGTTTACGTCAAGGAATAAGAAGTCATGCGTAGACTCATTCCAGACGTTAACCTCTGAAATGGGCCATGGGTCAACAAGCACTCCTGTTTGCTGGCCCGTGTTCTCCAACATGGTGAATTTCCTTGCGTTTTCACAAGGGGGTATATCCACGTCTACGCTGCTTATTCCAAAATCCAGGTCCCCGTCGTTATCCAGATCCGCGGCATGAATATTTCCGCCAAACCCGGTGGTCCTTGGAGAGGCTGCTGTTGTAAGGTTTGCGCGTGTGTGTGTTACTGAGGTGTCAGGATTCATTGCGGTTATGTAGTCAACATAATCCTGTGCGTCATCAATAATGTAAACATCTAATCCCGGGTTGCTGTCAATCTCTCCGCAGGTGAACATGTAGGGAGACGAGCTGTCCAACATTTGCCAATTTGTAAAGTTGCCCGTTCCGTCATTGAACAGCACGAATACACCTAAGTCATTCCACGGTGCCACGTTATACAGTGTTGAGGTTTTGACAATATCATTATCGCCATCCATATCCATATCGTGTATCTCAACCGAAGTTCCAAAAGCTGAACGCCGCAGGTTGCCAAGTCGGCTTGCACTTTCATCGGTGAACACACCCGTGCCATCGTTTATCAATAACACGTCATCAGAACCGGTTCCGGGATTATAGTTGACAAAGTATAGATCCGGGTAGGTGTCGCCATTAATGTCGCCACCCCAAACCGCACAGAATTGGATGGGGTTTGCAGAGACCGGTGGGAAACGTGTAAGCGACTCATCTACCATGCCGAGCCAATTTCCATTCACGTCGTTACCCAGGTTTCGGATGAAATTGGGTTCATCACCGAAAGTGTTGCATAGAATAATGTCTAGCCACGTATCGCCATCCATATCCATGATCAATACGTCTCTTGTATCAGTCAAATCATTCAGGCAATCTGGGCAATAGGTTGCGGTTTGATCGGTGAGCACACCGTTAATGTTCATCAATAACAAGTTCGCGCGGGGGCCAGCTGTAGAAAACGGCATTTTACGCGCTACGAAAACATCTGTCCAACCGTCTTTATCCAGATCTCCTTGCCCTAGATCCTTCTCTTCGGTGTCATTCTGGAACTGGGTGGTAAGAACAAGATTGGTGCTGGTGGAGTCGGCAAAACTTATCCATGTACACTGGGCGTGCAAAGAATCTATTGCAAGTAGACTTAGACTCAGAATCAAGTATCGGAACATGATGTTAATGGTTTTAAGGACACCGTTAAATTAACGTATTTCTTGGCACAATGCCACTTTTGATTCCCAAAAAATTGGTAGCCTACGCACTGAGCAACAAGTAATTCTAATAAAACAGTTACCCCGCGAGTTGCGGGGTAACTGTTTCTATGATGCTAATGGTCTTTAGGCTTGAGCGGCAACAACACTTGGTTCGCGCAGCAATTGAAAACCACGCATTACCACCTCGGAGACATATCGCTTGGTTCCGTCCTTGGCTTCGTAGCTGCGGTGAACCAGTTTCCCTTCCATACAGATTTGACAACCCTTTCGCAAGACCTTCTCAACTTGTTCCGCTGTTTTGCCCCAGGAAACCACCGTATGCCATTGCGTGTCATCCTGCCAGTCGCCTGCTGCGTTCTTATATCGGTCGTTGGTTGCAATGCTTAGTCGGGCCACTTTTCGTCCGTTGGTTACCTCACGCACTTCTGGGTCAAATCCTAAGTTTCCTATCAATTGTACTTTGTTCTTTAATGAGCTCATCTCGTCTGTGTGTTTTCTAGTTATTTGTTTTCTGGTGACTTGGGCTTGATGCCGAATCACACTGCAAACCAACCACCGGGGCCAACCGACATTCGGTATTTAACCGTTTGTAGTCGTTAGTAACCGTTTGTTACCGGATAAATATTCGAGAATTTGCCATTCAACTATTTGATTATCAGGACTTTGTTTGTTTTTCCAGTTCTTTCTCCAGTACACGCCGCACATAGCCCGAAATTGACCTTCCATCGGCTCGTGCTGCTCGTTTCACCCTCCTTTTCAGGGTATCATCTATCCGTATCAACAACACCGCATCCATCCTTTCCTGTGACATACATCAAACATACAACGTATATACATCACAATTGCGTCGCATTTTGGGGTCTCGCCGAAACTCAACTACGAGGCAGCGTATTAGTCCTGAAATACGTCTAACTTCGAAAGGCACATTGGCGCCCCTTGCGGCCATGACCGAAAAAGAACTCATAGCGGGCTGCGTTGAAAAAGTTCAGCGTTTTCAGGAGGAGTTGTACAATCGCTACTCAGGACGCATGTATGCTGTATGCCTGCGTTATGCGCGGCACGGCATGGAGGCTCAGGACATGCTTCAAGAGGGCTTCATCAAGGTTTTTGACAAACTAGAAACCTTCAAAGGTGCGGGCTCCCTGGAGGGCTGGATCAGACGCATTATGGTACATAGTGCAATCAGTACCTACCGAAAGAAGTCGTTCCAAAACGAAAAATTCGGCCTTGACAATGTCCCCGAAGGAGAAACCCCTTGTGAGGCGCTTGGTCGTCTTGGACATCAAGAGCTCATGGCCTTGATCCAAGAATTGCCTGACGGGTACCGTATTGTGTTCAACCTATACGCAATAGAGGGCTTTGGGCACAAAGAGATCGCCCAGCAATTGGGTTGTGGAGAAAGTACCTCGCGTAGCCAATTGGCGAAGGCGCGAAAATTATTACAAACGAAGATCGTTGCTAGGCAACGCGTTGCATCATGAATGAAAAACACCCCATAGACGACCTGTTCAAAGGTCTCGCCGAAGCGGAAGTGGCTCCGCCAGCGGCAGTTTGGGAGGGCATTGTTGCCCACCAGAGTTGGTCCAACAGGCTACTTGAGTCTGTTCGAAAATACTGGTGGGTTCCCCTCTTGTTCCTCTTTTTTACCGGAGCGGGAATTGGTGCATCCATGCAGCAAGACAGCGCCGTAACCTCCAGTTCTGCTACTTCTTTGCTTTCAGCATTGCCACAAGAAGTGCGGTTCAACACTTCGAGCGGTGCGGGTGAAGCACACACCCTCGCACACGCGGAATCGCTGGCCACTGAGCACACTAGCCAGCCTATCGATCAATTCAACAGCCAAGCGCCCCAAACAGATTTTAATAGAACCTCGCATGAGAATTCTGAGCTTTCACTGCCTTCTGGCACAGCATCAGATGTAACGCGCGAAGAAGACACCCTATCCGCGCAAACACCACAAGAGACGCTACAGCCAGCTGTTGCGCTTGGGGAGAAAACAGGGAGTAGCTCCAAGATGATTCCTGGGCAAGCTGCAGATATAGCGATGCGATCCAGTAGTTCATTCCGGCTTAGCCGGGGTTCTATTTCAGAAGGCGATGGCTACGATCCTGCTCGAAACCGGATGATACTACCGGACGAAATAGCCCTGGCGATGCAAGTTATTGACACCGATATGCCCGCCAGGTACCTTGGGAAGCGCAACACCAAGAAAGGCAAGTACTCAGGTTCGGCGGGTTCTATACCTCCTGCCGACTGGTGGGTTGGAGGCAGCATAGGCTATGGAAAATTAAGCCTTGCCCATGCAAACGGCAATGAAGACTTGCAGGAGGCGCTTAACGCAGGAGAAGAAGGCAGTCGCACTTTAATTATTGAAGCTTTGGCTGGTCGTATATGGCGCACGGGCTTTTTCGTCTCCGCAGGACTTGGTACCGAATCCCTTTCCTCCAAAGTCGATTTCAATCAAACTTTCCCAATCGATTCTACCGTCAATTTCGCAACGACGAATCGATACAATATCATACGTATTCCCCTATCGCTTGGTTGGCAGAAGGATGTTGGTCGTTTTGAACTCGGCGTGCACGCAGGCGCAACGCTCGAGTTAGGATCAGGCAGAAGAGGCTACTCGCTTGTAAACGACGGGATTCGCCTAGACAGCTTGAGCGTAATTACGCCGCAACAAGCGGTGGTAGAACTGGGCTCAAAGGAGTTGAACCCGAGATATGGAGTTGGATTAAGCGGAACGACCGGCCTTTTCCTGGGCTACAAGTTGAGCGAGTTCTTCACTGTTTGGCTTAGTCCGGAATACTCTACTCGGCTCAGCACATTTAGCCGAGAGCCCCTTAAGTTGACGTCTGATCGCGTAGGAGCGCGGTTAGGAATTCGCTGCGTGCTGCCGTATTGAAGGGGTTGCCGATTCCACTCAATTATCTCTTTTTTAGGTAGTGTATTCTACTAACTTTGGCCCGCGCACCGGAGGGTGTGAGACGAAGCACTTCCAAGAGCAATGAGCGATACAAAAAAGATACTAGTCCCCACTGATTTCACATCTGTTGCCGATTGTGCGGTAGATCACGCCCAAACCCTTGCGAAGGCCTCTGGGGCTGAAATTCACCTGCTGCATGTGATTGACGAAGCCGAGGACGCAGGAGACGCGAAGGTGAAGTTAGAGGCCAAAGTCGGCCAACTAAAGGGTGGTGATTCATCGATCACATTTGAATACCACACCCGTGTGGGCAATATTTTCGAGGACATTGGAGATGCCGCTGCGGAGATCGGCGCCAGTTTGATCATTATGGGCACGCACGGTCCAAAGGGGCTTCAACACCTGGTTGGGAGTAACGCGTTGCGCGTGATCACGCATTCTACAATTCCTTTTGTCGTTGTGCAAGAACGGGCGATCAGGCAGGATGGCTACAAGCATATTATTGTTCCCCTGGACTTGCAAAAGGAGACCAGACAAAAGCTCACCCTTGTTGGTGATATGGCTAAGTATTTTGGTTCAAAGGTGCATTTGGTCACACCCAATGAATCAGACGAGTTCTTGGTGAATCAGTTGCGCAACAATATCAAATTCGCGCACCAGTATTTGCGTGATCGTGGAATAGATCATGACTCAACGATCATTGAAAGTGGTGACGGCTTTGAAAAGGCTGTCGTGAAACTGGCCGTTAAGATCGATGCTGACCTTATTGCCATAATGAATCTCAAACAGAACAGCCTACTGGGCATGCTTGGCGGCCGTTATGAGCAAGCCATGATCACCAATGAGCCACAGGTACCTGTTATGTGTATGAACCCGCGTGAGACTACTTCTGGCGGCGGCGTTTGGTCTTTTCAGTAAGATCGATCTGACTCAGATACGCGTTCCAATAACCAAGATATCGTCAACCTGTTCGCGTTGACCCTTCCACGACAAGAGCGCTTCTTGCAGTGCTTCTTTTTGTTCGTGCATAGGCAATTTACTCACGCTTCTAAGTAGTTCGCGGAATTTTCCGTACATGAATTTCTTCCCCTTCTCACCACCGAATTGATCAGGATAACCATCGGAGAATATGTATACCATATCCCCTTTTTGCACTTCTACATGGTGATCTGTAAAGGTGGTATCCTTGAGGTCAAACCCACCGATCGGCATTTTATCTGGCTTGAACTGCAGTAACTCCTCACCCCGGACAATGTATAGCGGGCAATTCGCCCCTGCGAACGAGAGGAGGTTGCGCTCGGTATCAAGTGTACACAAGGCCATGTCCATGCCATCTCGCACCAAGGAGTTATCGCGGTATTTGTGCAGTGCACTGAATGAGATGTCGTTTAATTTCTTCAGCACCACGGAAGGTCGCACATTCTCCTGCTCTTTAACAACTTGGTTTAGCGCGTTGTGGCCTATAAGGCTCATGAACGCTCCTGGAACACCGTGCCCTGTACAATCAACAGCGGCGAATACGACTTTACCGTCTACTGAATCGAACCAATAGAAATCACCAGAAACAATATCACGTGGCCTGAAGAAAATGAAGGACTCGGGCAGTAGTGCCTGTATTCTATCGGCGGGAGGAAGTATGGAATCTTGCAATCGTTTCGCGTATCGAATACTGTCGTTCAGGTTATTATATAGCTCTACGATCTTCCTGCTCTGTTTCTCTACCTCATCTTTCTGCCTGACCAATTCTTCGGTTCGCTCGTTCACCTTTTGTTCCAAAACCCTTTCCCTTTGTCCTAGCTCATCGCGCATCTTCACCAGGGCGTGGCCTAGTTCGTCTTCTTCGCTCAACGGTTGATAGGCAACATCAAATCGCCCTTCAGCCACCTCATTGGAAAAGTCGGTTGTTCTTTTCAAGCCAAGCACTAGACTGTTGAGCGCTTGAGACATGTCGCCAACCTCATCGTTGGCTGCGTAGATATCTGTTTCAGGAAATACTCCGCGGCCCAAGGAGACAAGAACATTGCGCAGGTTTAGAACCGGTTTGACAATGCTGCGTATTAGCAAGAAGGTTATTAGCAGACCAACGAAAACAAGACCTATTCCAGAATAGAGTACGATTGATTTAAGTTGGTCAAAGCTTTGGATCATTTCCCCATTCACCTTGCCCCGCTTATCATCCTGCATGGCTATGAGTTTGTCCAGCTCGCCAAGGACGACTGTATTCTGCTGATCCAGTGGGCCGTCTTCTTCGGCCATGTCATTCCGCTCGGTATATATAAAGAAATTACTGTAGCTCTCTAGGTCGGGAAGCAATTCACGAATCTCCCCATGCATGCCATAGAGCACGTCCATTTGTTCAAACACGTGCGACAATGCCACCAATTCGTTTTTATCCCAGTATGCTGAAAGGGTGTCAATGCGATCTAACATCATAGGCAGCTGCACTTCGGATAGCTCGATCAAGTTCGACTTTTCTCGCGCATCAGAAATACTCTCAACCAGCGCCCAATGCTTAATGAGCATATGTGAGCTGGTAATCAAATTCCTAAGTTCGCCTAGCGCTTCGGCAGATGGTGCGTAGACCGTATTAATCTCGTCATTGATCGTACGGCTTTTCTCGAGTGTGTTATTGGTTAAGACGACAACCAAGAGCGCGAAAAGAATGAATAGGCCAAAGCCCATCCCGATCTTCTTGCCTATTGTAAAGCGCATCTTCATGGTTGGCTTACGGCCGGATCACTCGTCCTTCTGCTCAGAACCTTGCTTCTCTTTCTTGAGCAATTCCGTAAGTAGTGTCTTAAAGTGTAAGGATCTTTCGTGGTCTTGTAAGCTGTAATAAATTCCTTCTAGGCCGATCAACGTTTCTTTCCGATCGGGTTTTAACTCGTGCGCTTTCAACATGTAAGGCAAGGACTCTATAAAAAATTCCTTACTAACGACTTGAACCTGGTCTAATTCCACAATCGTGTTCTCGGGCGTGATGGAAAAAATATTTTGGATGCCTCGGTTGTAGAACAACGTTGCCATGTTGTAGTTGGCACCGTAGTTCTCTGGGTCAATCTGTAAAACATCCTCATATGTCTCTGTGGCCTTGTGAAACCATTGCAAATCCTTCTCCATGCGCATCTTCCTGGTGTAGAGTGTGCCTAAAGCATTCTTGAACTCTACTTCCTTCGATCGCAGGTTTTTCTTTGGGTCGATCGTCTTCTCGGCGGTAACGTAATCTCCGTACAGCGCGCTTGCCAATTCATCGTTAAGGTCGTTCAGCGCCCGCGCCGCATCGTTGAACAACGTCGTAGCCAAGTAATCGTAAGCTTGTTTGGCGTTGTATTTTTTGTCCGCGTCAAGCCGATGTGCATTGTAGAAACTCTCTAATGCGATCAACCTTGATTTCGCTGTTGGTTCGCTTTGGTCAATACTCTTAAAGAGATCCTTGTACACGTAACCTCGAATCAACCAAACTTCAGGATCGTTCAGGTGCGCCTCTTGTTCTGCAACCTGGTCAATGAGGCCTTGGGCCTTAACCAGGTCAGCATCTAATTTGGAATTAGCGGCTGTTAGATATGCTTGGTGTGCTTCAACCTTAGAAGGAGCCTGAGCAATTGCAGCACTAACAACCAACAGGCATGCAACGGCAGCGATGTTTCTTAGTGTTTTCATTGTCCTTCAACCCTTTCGGCCATTTGCTTGAGCGTGCTGCCAACCTTAAGGCCATGTCCTTGCGCATTCTCTAGGCTCAATTCGTAACCCAGTGTGTTGTTCACAACCATGAAGTTGATCACACTACCATCTTCTAGGGCATCGGTATACTCTGTTACGACTAGCGTACCCGTACCCTCCATTATCTCGTAGACTTCCGCGACGTGCTGTAAATTATCTCTGCCCACAAACAGGATATTGCAGCGTTCGGCATCACTTGGTTGCAGTAATTTCTGAATTTCTATCGGCTGATTTCCAATAGACTTTGATTGATACTTCTTGACCAGCTCTTGATAGACATTGGAGCCACTCAAAATTCCAATAACAAAGTTGCCCTTGCTGTATTTGGAATCTTCCCATTCTACCAATTTTGCTATGTTATACAGGTAACTGGCCTGTATCACCGCAACCGTATCGGTACTTGAGTCGCGCTGCAATGCCGTTGAGCATAGCAACAAAGGAACCAGCAACCATAGCGTTTTTCTCATTCTGACCAAAAATTGGAATGCACCAGCATAGCGGATCGTTAATAACCCAAGACCATGCCAACCTTACCAACTAGTGGCGAAAAGTAGCTTGTTCAAGATGCAAGAACAGGCCTACAAACTGCAATTGTATTCACACTCCGCTGTTAACGGACCTTGAGGGAAAATCGGGCTTTATTCGTCCGGAGCAGCCTGCGCTTGAAGATCTTGAAGATCTCGGTCAAATAGATATAGCCCTCCTTTATCGTTGCCGATCAAATTCAATTTGTCAATCAACTCTTGTGCAAGGCTCTCTTCCTCAATCTGCTCGGCTACGTACCATTGCATGAAATTGTGGGTCGTATAATCCTTGTCCTTAAGACACGCATCTACCACTTGGTTGATCGCCTTGGTGACTTTTGTCTCATGATCCAGCAGGGTCTCAAAAATGTCTCTAACCCCCTTGTAGCGAGCTTTGGGCTTGCTAAGGGCAGGAATTAACGCCTTACCCCCTCTATCATTGACGTACTTGACCAGCTTGAGCATGTGCATGCGTTCTTCATCGCTATGACGATAGAGGAATGCAGAAGTGCCGTTCAGCCCTTCTGTTTCTGCCCATGACGCCATTGCCAAATAAGCCTGACTGCTCATGGCCTCAATCTGAATCTGATCGTTAAGTGCTTTTTCTATTCTTTTCAACAACATCTGCAAACCGATTTCTTCTGTAAAGGTAGTCTGTCAAACACCTTTTCAAGCATTGAATGTGTTCATTGTTCTAGCCAAGCCAATGGTGGTGAAGTCGAGGACACCTTGGCTTGCTTTTTCTATCAGCTTGGGGCGTTCCTCCATTTCTTCAGGGGTCCATTCACCCAACACGTAGTTTGATTGTTGCCCACGTCCGAACTCCTTGCCGATGCCAAATCGTAAACGCGCCCAGGCGGAGGAGGCCATGATATCAATGATATGTTGGAGCCCATTATGTCCCCCAGCTCCACCTTTGCCTCGCATGCGCATGTTACCAAATGGAAGCGCCAGATCATCTGTTACCACGAGCAGTCGTTCTAGGCCTATTTTCTCTTGCCCTAACCAATACCTGACCGCATTACCGCTCAGGTTCATAAAGGTTTGTGGCTTTATCAGAACCAGCGTGCGTCCTTTGAATTTGAGCTCGGTTCTTGACGCATAACGTTCACTCGAGAATTCGCCATTTTTGTCGGCAGCAAGCTGATCTATTACCGCAAATCCTATATTATGCCTAGTATCCTCGTACTCAGCACCTGGATTACCAAGCCCAACAATCAGAAAACGCATTCAGGGTGGCGGATCAGATCAACCCTCCTTTGGGGCTTCCTCTCCTTCCGCAGGGGCTGCACCTTCTCCTTCAGCTCCTTCTTCAGCAACGGTTTCTTCCTCGACAACGGTTCTTGCTGTCTTAACAGCAGCTATGACGCTATCATCGCGGCCCAAGATCTCTCCTCCTGTAATATTCAAGTCTTTGATCCTTACTGAATCACCTACGTTCATTTCAGTGATATCAACCTCAATTTGCTCTGGCAACAAAGCGGGGTCGCCGAGAACCACTAACGAACGCAGCGGTTGCGACAGTTTTCCTCCAAGCCTAACACCGGCAGACTGGCCAACGAGCTTGACCGCCAGCCTCACTTTTGTCTTGACTCCTGATACCAGTTCAATAAAGTCTACATGAATGGGCTGATCGGTGATGGGGTGGTACTGCACCTCTTTCAGCAATGCTGGTATGACATTGCCTTCAATGTCTAAGTCAACAACATGCCTTAGCGTTGTATGGGTCAGTGTTCTGATATCCAACGCACGCAAGGAGAAATGTTTGTTCTCCTTACCTCCATATAGGACGCCTGGGACCTGGCCCCCTTTTCTGAGTTGTGAAGCTCCCTTCGCTCCTGTTTGCGCTCGTTCGTTTGCGCTTATGGCTATGCTTTTCATCGCCTTCTTTTATCCAATAATGAAATGACTACTGATCGATTGGTGACTCACTACTCTTCTCATAACATCTGAGAATAGCTGTGCTACCGAAACAACCCTGACCTTGTTGGTCAGTTTTGATTTTTCTTTATGCAACGGAATCGTATCTGTAACGATCATCTCCGTTAATGCAGATGCTTCAATGCGCTCATAAGCAGGTCCGCTGAGAACAGCATGGGTGCATACAGCTCGCACACTTCTAGCTCCCATTCCGACCATCATGTCGGCAGCTTTGGTAAGTGTACCTGCTGTATCACAAATATCGTCGACCAATACAACGTCTTTACCTTCTACGTCACCTATAACGGTCATGTTGGCCACTTCGTTAGCCACTTTACGCTGCTTGTAACAAATCGCCATATCCACGTTCAGGTGCTTGGCATAGGCATTTGCCCTTTTCGTTCCTCCGGTATCCGGCGCAGCGATGATTAAGTTCGGCAGGTTAAGGTCCGCCACATAAGGCAAAAAGATCGATGACGCGAACAGGTGGTCAACGGGAACTTCAAAGAAGCCCTGAATTTGATCAGCATGAAGATCCATGGTCATGACGCGATCCACACCCACAGCCGACAGCATGCTAGCAACCATTTTTGCGCCAATACTTACACGTGGCTTATCCTTTCTGTCCTGCCGCGCAAAACCGAAGTAAGGCATAACGGCGACAATCGTCTTTGCTGATGCCCGCTTTGCCGCATCAACCATTAGCAATAGCTCGAACAGGTTGTCTGAAGGCTGAAATGTGCTTTGTACGATAAACACCACATCGCCACGAACAGTTACTTCAAACGAAGGTTGAAATTCACCATCACTAAAACGCGACAGACGCACGTCTCCTAGCTCAGCACCGAACTCCTTGGCGATGTTGTCAGCCAAGTAATGAGTAGCCTCTCCAGAGAATATTTTAACCTTTTCTTCCACAGCCCGCGAATAATGGGGTGCAAAGGTAGTGATAATCACGGCTATTCGACTCTATCTTTGTACCCTGAATGTCTAAAAAGAGAGCCTCTCGCGACAGAGTGGTTGACGAACTGGCCAGAACCGCCCTCGGAAAGATCCGAAAAGCTGGTGGCCCCGGTATAAATCCGAAACAGCTTGCCCTACAGATCGGCCTTAAGGATAAAGCCCAGCGTATCTTGCTTTACGAAGCAATTGACCTTCTTCTAGCCCAGAATAGAATTAAGAAGGGAAAGAAGGGAAGACTGAAAGCGCCTAAACGAACCTCGTTGACCACTGGTGTGATCGAATTCATCAGCAACGGTAACGCGTTTCTGCGACCCGAAAATGGGGGTACCGATATTTTCATACGCAATGACTTATCGGGAAACTCATTTCATGGCGATACCGTCAAGGTGAAAGTTTCTGGTGGCAGGAATGGTGGCCGACCAGAGGGCCGTGTGGTAGAAGTCGTGCAACGCAGCCGCACGACGTTTGTGGGAACCATTGGGTTGAAGCGCAAGGTCTACTTCTTGATTCCTGACGACAAACGCATACCCGAATATTTCGCGATCAAGCTGGATCCAGGCAAGGCACTACCCGAAGTCGGGTCTAAGGCTGTTGTGGAATTACTGGAGGCTGGTGATGCCTCAAACGCACCCTCTTGTCGCATTCTGAACGTACTGGGTACCGCTGGGGCACATGAAGTGGAAATAAACGCGATCATGTGGGAATTCGGACTGCCCATTGAATTTCCCCCGGAGGTGGAGAGAGAGGCGGCGGCCATACCTGATGGCGTGACACCAAAGGAAATTAAGAAAAGACGGGATATGCGTGGTACGACAACCGTAACCATTGACCCGCACGATGCGAAAGACCTGGACGATGCATTAAGTATAAAAGCACTTGAGGGTGGAAATTTCGAGGTTGGTATTCATATTGCAGATGTATCATTCTATATCGACCCAAAGGGATTGATTGAGAAGGAGGCGAAAGCAAGAGCAACATCTGTTTACCTGGTTGATCGGGTGATACCCATGCTTCCAGAAAAACTATCGAATGACCTGTGCTCACTCAACCCCCACACCGACAAATTGACGTATTCGGCGATCTTTGAGATGACGCCGGCCGGAAAAGTCCTCAATCGGTGGTTCGGTCGAACGGTAATCCACTGCGATCACCGTTTTGCTTACGAGGACGCTCAAGCCGTGATCGATGGCGGTAAGCATCAATTTAAAGCAGAAGTACAATCCCTATACGCCATTTCAAAGAACTTGAGGGAGCGTCGTTTAACGGATGGGGCACTTGAGATAATAAGTAAGGAGGTGCGTTTTCGACTTGGCGAAAATGGAGAACCTCTCGAGGTTTTCGAAAAGATCACCACGCCTGCCAACTGGCTTATCGAAGAATTCATGCTTCTAGCAAACCGTGAGGTTGCCAAAAAAGGAGGATCCCAGCAAGGAAAAACACGCCCTTTCGTTTACCGTGTACACGACCTCCCTAACGAAGAAAAGATCGCTGAACTCAAGTCTTTGCTCAAGTCTTTCGGCCACAGGGTCGTTGTGAAGAAGGGAGAAACGATCAACCATGGCATGAACCGCTTGTTGCGTGAGATCAAAACCAACGAAGAAGCGCCGGTAATTCAGCAGATGTTGATCCGTGCTATGGCGAAAGCAACGTACTCAACTGAAAATATTGGTCATTATGGCCTCTCCTTTTCACACTATAGTCATTTCACGTCCCCTATCAGACGCTATCCGGACCTAATGGTGCATCGTGCGTTGGAGCATTACCTAAAAAACGGCAAGCCACTTAACGAAGGGGATATGGATCTGTTGTGTAAGCATAGTAGTGAGCGCGAAAAGGCCGCTGCGATGGCTGAGCGGGCGTCGATCAGGTTCAAACAAGTGGAATATTTAGCGGCGCGACGAGATGAGCAATTCGCGGGAACGATAAACAGTGTCACCAAGTGGGGCATTTTCGTTACCCTGGACGACAACTACTGCGAAGGAATGGTCTCCTTAAAGGATATCGGTGGGGATCATTACCGCTTTGATCCAGTCAAGTATGAGGTGCGGGGCCAGCGTACTGGTCGGACGTTCAGAATAGGCGATAAGGTGCGCGTAGAGATAACCGAGGTGAACATGCAGCGCCGAGAAGTTACGCTTGCGTTCATTGAAGCTTAAACCAGGTTAAGCCTGCGGTTCAATTCGTCTTTGTACGAACCGCCGATAGGTATTTGCTTTTTGTCGTTCTCTAAGATCAAATTGGGCTGCTCTATGGCCACTATTTTATCCAACCTAACGATATACGACCGATGTACGCGCAAGAACTCTGAATTAGACATCTTGGCTTCAATATCTTTCATCGTGCTGTGTATCGTGTACCGCGCGTTAGCCGCATTGATCACAACGTAGTCTTTTAAGGCCTCAATGAAGAATATATCCTTCGTGCTCAATTTGACCAACCTAGAGTTATTCTTAACGAACATGAAGTCCGGTGTGTTTTCATTGTTCTCCGCTAGGGAATACAACTTATCCCGTTCAGCAATGACCTCCTGTTCTTTCTTATGCTTATACATCGCCATTTCAATCGATGTATGGATGTCAATTTCTTTGAATGGCTTAATGATATAGCCATACGGTTGGGTCACCTTAGCCTTGTTCAAGGTGCTCTCGTCCGCGTATGCGGTTAGAAAAATCACAGGAATTCCTGTTTTCTCTCGAACTATGGCCGCCGCTTCTATGCCATTCATAGCGCCCTTCAGCATAATATCCATTAGTATGATATTGGGCTTAGCCTCAATGGCTAATTCAACAGCCTTTTCCCCTGTCGAAGCAGCGCCGACCACTTCGTACCCAAG
>CAZPEQ010000012.1:0-17297 GCA_964585605.1 uncultured Weeksellaceae bacterium
TGATCATGCTCCTGAGGTAGTGTAGACCTGGGGCACCCCATTTGGGTTTGGCGATTCAGCAAACGACCTTTGCGATCTGAAATGAATAACCGTCGACCGATATATTTTGACAACGCGGCCACCACTCGGATGGATCCTCGTGTGGCAGAAGCCATGAAGCCATACATGGATGAACGATTTGGGAACCCTTCATCAGTTCATGCGTTTGGGCGAAAGACCCGATCCGCAATAGAGACGGCGCGGAGAAAAGTAGCGAATTTGCTACGTGCTGAACCTGGAGAGATCTTCTTTACATCGGGTGGTACAGAGGCAGACAACATGGCTTTACGATGTTCTGTCAGAGATTTGAATGTGAAGCACATCATCACCTCGCGTATTGAGCATCATGCGATCGGACATACGGCCGAAGAGCTGCAAGCAATGGGAGCGGTGCGAGTGCATTATGTTTCCCTGAAGGAAGACGGCCACGTAGACCTAGTTCATTTGGAAGAGCTGATCAAACAGCACCCACATAGTCTAGTTTCCCTAATGCATGCGAATAATGAGATCGGTAATCGATTGCCTTTACAGGAGGTCGCTGAAATGTGTAAGGCGAACCAGGTCTTGTTCCATAGCGATACCGTGCAGACCATGTGTCATTACCCCTTTGATCTGTCGACTTTGCCGCTTGATATGTTGAGTGGCAGTGCGCATAAATTCCATGGACCCAAGGGCATTGGTTTTTTATTCAAACGAAGTGATCCGCAGTTAAAACCTTTGATAACCGGCGGAGGGCAGGAGCGAAATATGCGGGCAGGTACCGAGAATTTATTGGGTATAGTTGGCTTGGCAAAGGCTATGGAGCTTGCCCATGCGGATATGGAAGACCATCAAAAACATATTCAAGGCATAAAGACGTATATGATCGAAATGCTCAAGGAGCATATTCCTGGGATCCAGTTCAACGGAGATGTTGGAGCAGAGAGCCTTTATACCGTGCTTAATTGCAGGTTCCCGGAGGATGGTCGTTCTGAAATGTTGTTGTTCAATCTAGATATAGAGGGAATCGCAGCGAGTGGGGGCAGTGCGTGTTCCAGTGGTTCCAATGTGGGGTCCCATGTAGTCTCTAACGTGCATCCTGATGCGACTGGCGCTGCAGTTCGCTTTTCGTTCAGCCGTTTTAACGAAAAGTCAGAGGTGGATCGAACCGTTCAGGTCTTACGTGACGTTTTGAGATTGGAGGCGGCTCGTTAATTCATCAGTTCGCAGCTTTGCCTGCTTTTCGCAGATCGATCAGCTAACCAGATATGGTGCAAGAGAAGGGCCGAACACGTGGTTAACTTCAGGTTACTTACCCTGGCCAACATGTTTAGGGATTTATTTTGCGGGAGTTCTTCCTGCATGGGGGTATAATTGGCAATTGAACCAGAGATGAAAAGGATGCTATGAAAAGTACTATTGTAGAAGCAACACGATCACACATCGAGCAATTGATGAGTGATGCAGAATCGAAGCACCTGTATTTTCATGATGCAGAACAGGCCAAACGGATAGCGGCTAATACCCTGGAAATCGCCCAAGCGGCAGACCTAACAAAGCATGATCAGGAGCAGGTACTACTTGCTGCGTGGTTCCATACAGCGGGGTATGTTTTTGACTACAATGACCCGGTTAGTGGGGCAAAAGGTCAAGCCAAACTATTCTTGGATCAACAGGAATACCCTGTTGATCGAACCCATGAGGTGCTGAATTTGTTGGATTCGTTAACGCCTTTTGTAGAAGCTAAAACCGAGCTTGAAAAAATATTGATCGATGGTACATCGGTCTATTCCGCCAGCCAGAGTTTTCCTGAACGTGCGCTTGAATGGCAGAAAGAATGGAATCGGCATGCTTATGCTGTTTCTGATTTGGAGTGGGCACGAATTTGCCAGGATAAGCTAACCAAGCATAGCTTCCAAACCCCCTATGCTACTGAAACGTATTCAGCAGGTCTTGAAGGCAATAAAGAATGGTTCGGCAAGGTGATCAAACGTTTGACCAAGAAACGCGACACGGCACTGGAAAAGGAACTTCACGTGAACGCTGGAGAGTTGAAAGAGTTGAAGAAAAAGCTGTCTAAGATCTCGGATCGACCCGAACGAGGTGTTGAAACCTTGTTTCGTCTAGGTTCAAAGAACATGTATACTCGGGCTTCTCTTTCAGATACCAAGTCCAATATCATGATATCCATTAACGCGTTGATATTAAGTGTGATGCTGGGTACTGTTTACGGAAATTTAGATCAAGACCCGCACTTGATATATCCTGTGGTTACAATGTTGGTTGTCAACTTGGTCTCGATCACGTTCGCTGTATTGGCTACTCGGCCTTCTATAAGACGGCAGAACTATACGCGGGAAGACGTTGAGAAACAGCAAGCTACCTTAATGACCTTCGATGACTTTCAGCATATGGGAAAGGCTGATTTTGAATGGGCTATCGACAAGATCATGAATAATGCGGATTACCTCTATCTCAACATTGCACGAGATACGTACGATATGGGCCAAAAACTTGCTAAGAAATACCGATACCTTTATTTGTCGTACAACATTTTTCTCTTGGGTATCATTCTGTCAGTAGTTCTTTTTGTTGCCTGCCATATCCTATTTGGAGGCGAGATAGGTTGACGTAGAGGGTTGAGGACATGAAGAGGAATGTGATTTTTCTGGCACTATTATTTGCAGCTGTTAACGTCAATGCACAAGGTGATGCGCCAGATTCTTCCCATATCCACGCCCACGGTATTTGTGATGGAAGTGGTTACTGTATACCCACACTTGCTGGATTGCCTAGGGCCAAGGGTTTCGTATTGACGCAAACACGTGTGCTCAATTCGACTATCAGCACTTCAGGCGAGGGTACGAGTTTCTCTAGTTTCGTCGAACGGAATCGGATCACCGAGGCGAAGTTGAAATTGCCTGTTGTGGTCAAACCTGCTCTTAAGATTGTTGCAGGTATCTCCTATAGTGTAGAAGAATTTCGATTCGAGGCCACAGAATTGGAGTCTGAATTTTATGAGGGTTTAGAGAATAAGCCATTGCGTTCACTAGCCGCAAAGGCGATCGTTGTAAAGCCTTTTATTGGTGATAAGTACTTGGTTGGGAATTTGAGCTACGGATTGGCAGGAGACTTCTCTCGCTCGGCGTTTAGCGAGCAGCAGCGAGCTTCTGCGGCTGTGATCTATGGTAAGCGTTCATCAATTTCCTCTGTTTGGGGCGTAGGCATTAGCTACAACTACTCATTTGGTAGGCAGGCGGTGTACCCCTTACTCGCGTACTCTAAAAAGTTCAACGACCACTGGAGTTTAGAAATGCTGTTGCCTGCAAATGTTCGTATTCGCTATTTGCTCACTGAAAAAGATGTGCTAAGTGGTCGCCTGAACGTAAGTGGGAATACCTATTTTCTGGATTTTGAGAATCTATCAGACCAGAAATTGTATCTAGAGAAGTCAGATGTATTCGGTACGCTTTCCTACGAGCGTGAGATCTACGATTTTGTTTGGTTCAACATGTCAGTTGGAACACGAACTAATATCACATTTGACCTGTCAGAATCGCGTACTTTCTTGGATCGGACTGACCCACAGCTAAGCAGTGATCTGGGGCAAGCTGTCTTGTACCAATTTGGTATTTTCTTAGTAGCACCAAGGAAATGGCTAGAGTAGAAGACAGCCTGTACATGGTGCTGAATTGCCGCTTCCCAGAAGATGGACGTTCTGAAATGCTCCTTTCAACTTGGATATCGAAGGCATTGCCGCTTGCGGGGAGGGGCGTGCATGTTCCATTGGTACCACTGTTAGGTTCGTTCGCATGTCGTTAGTAACATACGTTCGGATCCTACCGGATCGGCGGTCCGTTTTTCATTCAGTCGTTTCAACGAACGTAGCGAAGTAGACCGTACGGTTGAAGTATTGCGCAAGCTGTTGCAGTTTGAAACTACATCCAAATAAGCCGAGGTAGGCGCGTATCACGAACTCCGAGCCCGGTTCTTCCAATCGGCCAGCAGATCAGGATCCTCTGTTTCAATGAAGTTCGGTTTTGCGTTCACGCAACGTGTGTTGCCCCGCACGCCTGAGCAGCCGAAAATAGCAACGGCCAGCCCGACTTGTTGGGCAGCACTTATCTGGGCAGGTTCAATGAGGTCCACATGAGCTGTAATACCCGCCACGTTTTGTTGCCAATTGATTTTGACAGACGGATCTACGTCCCGCTTGGCCGTAATTAACGCGTCAATTTCTTCAGAGGTTTTTACGTAGTAGAAGGTGCGCACCTTGGGACTTCGTTTCTGCACCGCTTTGAGCAGATCGGGTACCTGACATTCCACAATCACCCGATCCTCCAAAGACCAGGTCTCGAGAGCGTTGCCCAGTGCAGCAGCAAAATCAGTCAGATAATGCTGCCATTCCTCTTGGTGTAAATGGAGTTTGACATCCAGGAAATACACCAAATCAGTGCATTGTGGATCCCTAACTACTTGCTCCAACGTGGGTATAAGCACATGGCCGGAAGCGTTCTGCTGCTCGATCTGATCAAGTCTTAGCGCACGCACTACTTGGTCAATCCCGTTTTCCCGAATGTACTGGTCGTGGTAGAGCACCAGCATCCCGTCTTTGGTCAATTGCAGATCCACCTCAACCCCGTTAATGGCCGATCCTGTGGTTCGTTTGTATTGGCACAGGTCTTGGATGCTGGATAGCGAATTGATGGGGTGGGTGTGAGAACGCCCCATACCGCCATGACCAATGACCTGAAGGCTTATAGGCCCCGTAGGCGGTGTTGTGCAAGAGGCCAGCCAGACGATTATCCAAGCCCACAAGAACTCCTTCATAAGGTGAAGGTAAAAGAGCGGGTGGTTTTGTTACCACGCTCGTCCATGATCTCAAATACCAATTCCCGTTCACCTTTTCCTTTGCTGAACTGATCGAACGTATGGGTTAGTTTGCGTTGCTTGGCTTCATATTCAAGTAATATCCATTTACCATCCAATGTTGCCTTCCATTGGTCGCATCCACTCAGGTTATCGCCGATCTTGATTGAGAAAGACCGCCTGCCGCGCATATCTTTCTTCAAGCCAATGAATTGAACGGTAGGAGGTACCGTATCGGCCATTAAAAAATAGGTGCCAAAATTCCGCACTTGAGCACTTATCTGTTTGTGCGTATAAACACCCCCTTCTGACCTTAAGCGGCCTTTCCTGTCTTTCCTCACCACCAGCACTTTGTCCATTTTGCCACCCAACCATTGGGTGGGCTTAATGCTCAAACCGAATCGACTTTGCACTTCATCTAGCGGATCGCCGATTACATGAATATCAGACAACATACTCTTGGATCCCTGGGTTGTACTGTGCTTGAGGTGTAGGTCTTCGTAGAGGACCTTAGCACCAATGTTCAGGCTAAAGCCTTGCCCTGCATAACCTACTTGCTCACCCTGCTTGATCAATTTGCCTTCAGCAGGAGGCAATTCCAGTAATTTGGGGCTATCAGCCTCAGGTGCTTCAACGATGAATTCCAAAGTACTCGTATTCCCATTCGGATCGTAGATAATGGCTTTGATTTTTTTGGATGTTCCTGGGTCGACGCGGATTCCACCTTGGGAGGAATCTCCATCGTAAATATTCAATTTGTTATTTCCTCGCTTAAAGCACTTGTGGTAATGCATGCGATTTGAATTATACAAGCGGTGATCCATGTGCGCATTGATGAATCGTGTGGTACCAAAGTTCACCCGGTCTAAGTTCACGGTAAAATGGAGTTCCTCATCTACAAACAATTCGATTTTACGAATACCACATTGGTTTGCACTGCCATCGTACTTACCGCGGGTATGTATGGCTATGCCGATCATTCCTGTGCCAGCCACATACTGGCCTGAACGAATGCGGTATCTTCCAGAAGAACCTTCTACCAAAAAACCTTTGGCTGAACCTGAATAGGGAGAAACCTTAGCATCAGGGCCTAAAGGGTACAGACGAACACCACGCACGTGGGGCGGTGTCGTATCGGGAATATCCAGACCATAGGCTTCAGGATCCAAAGCCACTTGATCACTGGCACGGCGTACTTCAAAATGGAGGTGAGGGGCGGTGGATCCACCGGAATTGCCGCTTTTAGCGATTATGTCGCCTTGGGCCACTTTCAGCTGACCTGCCTTCAAGTACAGATCCACTGCAAAGCTGCGTTGCGCGTATTGCTGTTTCTGAACGTACGTCGCTATTTCTGCGCTGAATTGGCTCAAATGGGCATAAACCGTGGTATGCCCACTTGGGTGATCGACATAAAGGGCATTCCCATAGCCCCAAGGACTCACCTTGATCCGAGAAACGAAGCCTTCCTGCACGGCGTAGATATTAAAACCCGATACGCCCTTGGTTTTTAAGTCTACACCAGAATGGAAATGCCCTCCTCGGAATTCTGCGAAGTTGCCGGAAGGGATCAAGTCAATGTCCATGGGAGGAATGAATCCTGGGTCCTCGAAGGTGGATTGAGCACTTGAATATGTTGCTGTTAATATGATGGTTATCAGCACTATAAAAGCCTTCAAAAGCATCAAGCTATTGCCTCTTTTCATTCCTCGCTATTCCTATGTTCAGTTACTGTGGAAAATTAGCGCATGCTCTGAAGTGCTTGTGGCATAACGCGCTGCTTGTTCTAACATGGCAAGGTTCATACCCAAAATTGGCAGATCGGGTCCGTCAACAACTATTTTTGAAGTAAGCAGAACCGTGAGATGAGTGAATTAAAAGAACGTCTTGTTCATATTCGTGCAGGTGTCGAGCATTTGGTCAAAGAACGAGATGAACAACGCGCACGTGTGGCAAAATTGGCCTCTCAAATCCACGACGAATCGGGAATGCTGGATGTTTTGCGTAAACGAGTTGCTGATCTGGAGCGCGAGAATAAGGTTTTGAGAACAACACAAACCTTTGTCAATACGGATACTGGTGAGTCTAAGGAACGCATCGATCAGCTTGTTAAGGAAATTGATACCTGTTTATCCCTGTTACGGTCATGAGTAAATTATCTATTAAGGTACAAGTTGCAGGACGAGGCTACCCGTTGAGTGTTAAGCTTGAAGAGGAAGAACATGTGCGTAAAGCCGCTTCTTCGATCAATGAGAGTTTCGATAAGCTGAAAGCGGCATATCCTTTAGCGGATGTTCAGGACTTGATCACTATGGCCGCTTTGGAGGTCACTACACGTACATTGAACAGTGCTGGTATGGCCGACAGGGAAGAATTGAAGGCAGAATTAGCAACCATTGAAATGTTAATAGGGCAGTAAGGCCTTTGTTACCGCGTCTTTGGGGTTTGCCGCGAATAATTGAGTGTTGAAAACTACCCGGTTCCGCATTTGATCGGAATACACCTAATGGGACATTTGTAGGGCGGGCTATGAATACAACGAAAAAACGAATTTTAGTGACTGGTGGAGCGGGCTTCATTGGATCACACTTATGCGAAACGCTACTTGGAAAGGGGTATGCGGTGCGCTGTTTAGATGACCTTTCAACGGGAAAACGATCCAATCTGGATCATTTAAAGGATGATCCAAATTTCGAATTGGTAGAGGGGTCCGTTCGGCTTAAGGATACATGTGTTAGAGCGGCAGCAGGCATGAATGCGATTGCGCACTTAGCTGCGCTGGGCTCAGTGCCTAGGTCGATAGATGATCCTATGCCAACTGAGAGTGCGAACCTACTCGGCTTTGTGAATATGTTAGAAGCGTCAAGGGACTTAGGCATAAAACGCTTTGTTTATGCGAGCAGTTCCAGTGTGTATGGTGATGAGAAAACCATGCCTAAGAAGGAAGACGTTATCGGGAAGCCACTGTCTCCTTATGCGGTAACCAAGGCGATGGATGAAGTCTATGCCAACCTATACCACGAATCTTTCGGTATGGAGGTTGTGGGTTTGCGCTACTTCAATGTATTCGGAGAAAGACAGGATCCTGAAGGGCCTTATGCTGCGGCCATTCCTCGTTTCATCAAACGTCTTATTGAGCACAGGCCTCCAAAGGTTAACGGCAAAGGCGACCAAACGCGCGATTTTACCTATGTAAAAAACGCCGCTAACGCGGCTACTTTGGCACTTACCTCAACGACGGATGAAGTGCACGGTGAAGTTTTTAATGTGGCATGTGGTGATAGTTGTGATTTGATTACCCTGATCAACAAACTCAAACTCGGCTTGGCAGATAGAGATCCTGCCATCCTAGATATAGAACCAGAGCATGGGCCAGAACGGCCGGGTGATGTGCCAAAATCCTTAGCCGATATTTCAAAAGCACGCTACCTACTTGGCTACGAGCCAAGCTTTGACCTTGATGCAGGCTTAGAGCGTGCGATACCTTGGTACTGGGATAACTGGCGATAGAGAAATCAGCTATCGGTCTGTTCACAGTTGGCGTAGCCGAACAGGCAATCCTTCTTGATCATGTTGTCCACATAAGCAGGGACTAATTTCTCCCACTCGTCGTCACCCTCCTTGATCATGCGCAACACTTCCTTGCTAAAGATGTGCAGCACATTGGGGTCGTAATCCTCTATATCGACAATGCGCTTGTTGAATATCAAGTAATCAACCAGAGGCTTCATACGCGGATGCAATTCCAGGTTCTTGATCTGGCGCAGCGGCGTTGATTTACTCGGTTTGCTTGGGTAGACGTATAGTTTGAGGTCGCGTGTGAACAGAATTCCGAAGGCTTCCATTACACCTCCATTCAAGTGGCGATAATACTTCTCTTTAAAGACCTCCTCCAGGTTACTAAGACCCATGATAATACCCATTCGCTCTTTCGTGAACCGGCTGAAATAATCAACCAGCTTGTAGTAGCGCTGGAAGTTTGATATCAGTACGGTTTGACCTAGCTGGCACAAGATGTCCGCACGATCCAAGAAATCTCCTTCTACAACGTCTCCTGTATCTGACTCGAGGTTATTCAGCGTTAGCTCGAAAAGAATCTGGAGGTTCTCCTTTTTTACGCGATTTTCCTTTACGAACATATCATAACCGTTCTTGATCATGTCAATGTTCACCTTCGTCACAGGCCTGAAACTTCCACGCAGGGCCAAGATATTCTTCTTGTAAAGCACATCACTAGCTTGTAGATTTTGTCCGTCAGGACCAAATATCACGGCATCTGTGTACCGACGTTTTACCAATTGCAGGCTCAACAAACGGTTGTCCACCTCTTCAAAATCAGGTCCGTTCATCTGAACCATGTCCACCTCGATCACATGCCGGCTGATATTGTCATACAGGGAAGTCATGATCTCATCAGGGTTCCCGTGGTGGAATAACGCTCCAAACAAAAGGTTGACCCCGATTATGCCAATAGCCTCTTGCTGCAGCGAAATATCTGGTGTGTGCAAACGAATGTGAATGATCAATTCGCTTGTAGCTCGTCTTGGAGCGGTTTGAAAACGAACGCCGATCCAACCATGTCCACCATGGGGCCTATCAAAAGTGCTGGTCGCAATCGTGCTAGCAAACGTGAAGAACTTCTTGGCAGGATGGCTTTCTCGTTCTAAGCGCTCCTCGATCAAACTGAACTCCTTGTTGATCATATTGCGCATACGACTTTCACTTACGTAGCGCTTATTCGGCTCTTGCCCATAAATGGCGTCGCTAAAATCCTTATCATAGGCACTCATGGCCTTGGCAATGGTTCGTGACGCGCCAGCCACTCGGAAGAAATGTCTTACCGTTTCTTGCCCTGCACCTATCTCGGCGAATGTGCCATATAGGTTTTCATCCAGATTAATGCGCCGGGCTTTCTGCCCTGCACTCATTGTGACCCGCTCTGCGTTCAGAATTGATTCCATCACCGCGTATTAGAGATAAGGAACGCAAAAGTAGACTTCTGTTTTTACGTGGAGTGTGATTTTACGCAGGCAATGGACATGAAAGCTTGACCTCACAAAGCACTAACTTGCCCGCATGGAGTTGGAATTCCTCGGTACAGGCACCTCTCAGGGTGTTCCGGTGATCGGTTGCGACTGCGATGTGTGCCGCTCTGACGATAAGCGCGACAAGCGATTGCGCAGTTCGGTGATATTACGCAGTGGTGCGCAGACCATCTTGGTTGATGGTGGGCCAGATATGAGGCAACAACTGCTGCGGGCAGGCGTGAAACGGTTGGATGCCGTTTTGCTTACACATGAGCACGCGGATCACATAATGGGTCTTGACGACCTGCGTTCTTTCAATTTCAGACAGGGAGGAGAGATGCCGATCTATGCAGATGAGCGAACTCAGAACGCGCTTCGCAGGGTATATGCATATGCGTTTGCTGAGGACAAGTATCCCGGTATTCCGCGCTTTGAACTTAGAACGATCGATCCGGCAGGGTTTTTGGTGGGAGACCAGCAGGTCTGTCCTATTCAGGTCATGCATTACCAACTACCAGTTTGGGGTTTTCGTATGGGAGACATAACCTATATCACCGATGCCAAGACGATCCGTTCGGATGAGAAAAGGAAAATAAAGGGCTCAAAAGTGTTGGTGTTGAATGCCCTGCATAAAGAACCTCACCTTTCGCACTTCACCTTGGAAGAAGCATTAGCCTTGATTGATGAATTACAGCCCGATCGTGCTTTTCTGACCCATATTGGTCATTTGATGGGCAAGCATCAAGATGTTTCTGTTGAACTGCCAGAAGGTGTCTGCATTGCGTATGACGGGCTAATGGTGCGAACCTCCTGATCATCAGGCTTCCAATTTTGTACGTAGTAACCCGGAAGATTACGGTGCGATTAGGCTATATTTAAGATCTAAACTTCAAGCTAAATGAAATTAATCTACTCTTTACTGGCCGTTGCCCTCATTGGTAATACGGTTTTGGCTAACGGTACGGATCGTTACACAGAGGAAGTGACTTTCATCAAGGACGCCAAGCGGGTGCCTGATGCAACATGGCAGAAACAATTGCGTAGCACACATGCTTGGCAATCGTTCTTGGACAGAAATGGTACATGGTATGTCGAGTTTGACGAGTCTAACCTGAAGCCACATCACGCATATGGGCAGCCCATTCCAACGACTGGAGCTAATCCGCATGATCGGGCCATGAACTTTTTGAGCAACGAACTGAGCGATTATGGAATCAACGCCAGTGAATTGACTGTAATGAGTGCTCCTCGGACATCCAAGCACGTATACATGCACTTTAAGCAGAAAACGCAAGGCCTTGAGGTCCTTGGTTCTCGGTTCACTGTAAAGATGGATCAGAGTGGAAATGTAATTTCCTTCACATCGGATGTTTACGACATGGCCGGGCTTAATCTAACACCAAGCGTCGCTGCAAGCGCTGCAGAGGCAGAAGCACGTATTGGCTTGAATGGCATCACAGGGTCTTCTTCTAATGGCTTTTCTGCATTGCCAGTGCCAGCTTACCACAGTATCGACGCAAGGTTGGTGTACAATGTAGAAGTACATACCATGAATGACGGAGTTCCTGGACACTATGTATGTTATGTTGATGCGCATTCAGGAGAATTGCTCTACCGCAGTAACACGGTGATGTCGCATGACCACAGTAAGTGTACAGGGCACAAGGCTGAAGAAGAAGAGGAAGAGGTGGTAACAGCAGATGTGGCCCTGACGGGTACCGTATTTGAAGAGCATCCCTTTATTCCTTCTGTTGTTAGCCCGTTAAGCAGTTTGAATGCGACTATCGGAGGTCAGGCTTTTCAAACAGACGTGAATGGTATGATCACTTCCACGGTAACTGGGCCGGTTATGGCTGATTTTTCGCTGTCAGGAAGCTGGTCAACGGTGCGCACAGGAGGTGTTACCCCAACAATGAGCGTATTGCTGCAGGATGGCCCAAATGCGGTCAGTTTCGATAACGATGCGAATTCGAGAGAACTAAGTGCTTATTTCCATGTCAACATTGTGCATGATCATGTGAATGCCGTGTTGCCAAACTTTACTGGGATGGACTTTAGCTTGACCACGAATGTGGATGAGGCGGGCAATTGCAATGCTTTCTATGATGGTTCTTCTATCAATTTCTTGACGGAAGGCAATGATTGCCAAAGTTTTGCTCAAGTGGCGGAAGTTGTATACCACGAATACGGGCATGGCATCAATGATAATTTCTATCAGAGTTTGAACGCTAATTTCTCCAATGGAGCTATGAATGAAGGCTACGCTGACATTTGGGCCTTAACGATCACATTGGACGGTATCCTTGCAGAAGGAAGCTCTTTGTCAAATGCAGCCAATAGCATCCGACGCTATGATATCAACCCTAAGGTATTCCCTGCAGATCTTGTTGGCCAAGTTCATGCAGATGGAGAGATTATTGCTGGGGCGTGGTGGGACACCTACCTACTTCTAGGAAATAACCTACCGTTGACATTGCAGTTGTTCGCAGACGCTTTTTCTGGTTTGCAGGCAGCTACGTTCAATGGCAATGAAGGTGTGGCTTATAGAGATGTGCTTATCGACGTGTTAGAGGCCGACGATAACGATAACGATATCACCAATGGAACACCGAACGGCAATATCATTGTAGAGGCATTTGCCATTCATGGTATCACCTTGCTCAGCAATGCAGAGCTAGATCATATTGCGGTTGAAACGGCGATGGAGAATCAAGACATCACCTTGGATGCTGATCTGATCCTACAGTTCCCTTTCACAACTTACGTTTCTGACGTTACGCTGTTCTATCGCGTTAATGGGGCTACAACCTTTACTGACGTGCCTATGGCGAATGTAGGTGGCAATACATGGGAAGCGGATATTCCAGGACAAGCACAAGGAAGTGTGATCGCTTATTACTTGGGTGTTTCAGATATTTTCGGTCAGCTTAGTGGGGTAACCCCTCTTGGAGCTTCAAAACCGGGTGATCCTAACCTGCCCAACTTCGTATTGGTAGATATGCAAGTTGCGCTTACCGATGACTTGGATTCATTCAATGAACTCGGCAACTGGACGATTACTTTACCAACAGATGATGCGACAACAGGGCAGTGGGATTTCACTATTCCTATTGGCTCTTTCCTTGATCCTAACGATCCAAGTACAGCTGTACAGCCTGATTTCCAGAATACACCTAATGGAGAGTTTTGTTTCGTTACAGGGAATGCGGCTTCGCCCACAGATGGTATTGGAGTGAACGATGTAGATGCTGGAACGACTACGTTGCTTAGCGATATCATTGACCTATCGAGCTTCACCAATCCAGTCATTACCTACTACCGCTGGTGGTCGAACAATACAGGGGCATTGCCGAACGAAGATCCGTTGGAGATCGCCGTTTCTGACGATGGAGGTAATACTTGGACCTTCGCAGAGTTTACTAGAACAAGTGACCGTAGCTGGCGCAGGAATGCCTTCCGCGTGCAAGACTTCGTGAACGTGACGAATCAATTCCGTATCAAATTCAACGCAAGTGATAGCGTTGCATTTGGCGGTAGTTTGGTAGAGGCGGCCATTGATGATATTCAAGTTTGGGAGAATGCAGAGGCGCAAAGCGTTCAGGATATAGAGGCCGTATCACTTACCACGCTATTCCCTGATCCTGCAAGTGATTTGATCAACGTTAGCTTGCAGTTGAACAGTGCACAGCGCGTTCGACTTGAAATCTATGACATGACTGGTCGTGTTGTGAAGACGGACGACCTAGGACTTCTTACAGGACGAGAAGTAGGTCAAGTAGATGTCAGAGAATTGGCTGAAGGCCAGTACTCGCTAAAAGTTATTTGGGAGAACGGTACGGCTCAGGCTCCATTCCTGATCGTACGTTAATCGGTTTATCCGATAAAGAAAGCAACAAAGGGGTCTTCGGATCTCTTTGTTGTTTATAGACTTCCTACGGGCGTTACTGCAAGGCTATGATGTCTGTTCCTGTAACAAAGTGGAGGTAGCCTCGTCTAACAATTAATGGAAACAGGTGAGTTTATTCGGATCCAAATGAGAAAAAACGCCCTTCTGATCCTGGCCGTTGGTATGTACGGCTCGCTTGCAGCACAATTGCCGCGAGGGGATCGACAGTTGTCTTGGCAAGTAGACGAAACCGAGACCAATAACTACGATTCGGCCTTCGCTTACGCTTTGACCGGCTGTGGTGAGTCTACTCATCTAGCCTTCCTCTGGAGTAGCCTGGAACCGGATACCGGTTCGTTCGATGCCAATTTTGTCGGTTTGCTGGATGTGATGGATATTTATTATCCGGCCTTCAATACGAGCGTTGAGTTGCAATTAGCGCCTGTGAATACCAACGTGCTGGAACTTCCCAATGAACTTTCTTCGCTTTCATTCTCAGACCCCTTGGTCATAAATGGCTACAAACGCCTTCTCGACACTGTATTCGCACACATTCCGAATGTGACATTAGCAGCGCTGAACATAGGGAACGAGCAGAATAGTTATTTCTCAACGGATGCAAGTAAGTATGTAGACTACAAAGTTTTCTTGAACGCGGTAGTGCCATATGCCAAGCAGCTGTATTTCAATATTCATGGTGAGGCATTGAAAGTTGGTACTACGTTCACTTTCTCTGGTTTGACCAACCCCGCCATTTCGTCTTTGTGTCAAATGGTGAACACTGGCCTGGATATTGTTTCGACGACCTACTATCCGCTCGATGTGGATTTTACAATGAGGCCTCCGTCAAGCCCGATCCAGGACTTTGCAGACCTGGTCGTCTTGTACCCAGATACCTCGCAACCTATTTACTTCGCCGAATGCGGTTATTCTTCAAGCCCTGTGTGCAATAGCTCAGAAATTCAGCAGGCTCAGTTCTACGAAAGTGTTTTTCAGGCATGGGACGATCAATATGACCATATTAAGTACTTAACTATTTTCAAAACCTCAGATTGGTCACAGACCGATGTGGATTCGTTCGCGGTTTATTTTGGGATCAATGACCCCATATTCAAAGAGTACTTAAGGACTCTTGGTGTAAGGACTTGGCCTGGAAATGGACAGAATAAGGTCGCTTATGGTCAGATATTGTGTGAATTGGATGCTAGAGGATGGTGCAGCACAACAAATTGTTTGGTGAATTCGATCGCTGAGGCGGCTGCATCTGAGACATTCACTGTTTTCCCTAATCCAACAACTGGAGTAGTGAACATAAGCGGTATTGAAGATCTGCCAAAGATCGAGCAGATGCAAATACGAGATACCCAGGGTAGGCTAGTCCATGAATCGTCAAACCTGCGGTACACGTCCGGCGTTAACGTAGCACACTTGCATTCAGGTTATTACCACATGACCCTGATCAGTAATACGGGTCGCAGCTACGGATCGAGCTTTATGCTTGTTGATTAGCCGGTTGGGCTAAGCACAATGTCTTTGAGTTTGTCAAGAGGTATGAAATAGGAGGGGGGCCTGAACAGCTTCCGATAGGCCCGCTCTGTATCAAATACAAAGACACTCTCTGGGTTCTCTTCACTAACCATGACCATTTCCTCACCTCGCCAACGATATACGTTAACGCTTCGAGGTCCATCACGCATGGAGTCATAGATGACCAAGCGTTTAATAGGTTCCAAGCCGTCCAGCTTAGCATTGTTCTCAAACAAGGCCACCTTTCCACTGGTAATACCATCAATGTAGCTCTGCATACGATCAGCAATAACGGGAACGTCTTGCATCATCCATACACCTTCTTTTTTCTCTAGGGTCATACTGCCCCCTTCTTCTACCAGTATCACTTTCTCCCACGTTTCGTTATTCCCTTTCCAAATGTATCGAGGCCTCCAATGGTTGAATTCACGCAGCACATCATTACCTAGAACAGAGTTGCCTGCGTAAATATCCTCCTCGTCGCCAATGCTGAAATAGGAGATCTTACCTGTCTGGCCACCCTGCGCATTGTTGGCATAGTCCACTTTGCCAATACGCACATGAGTTGACTTCCCATTGACATCAGTGAGCACCACCGTGCTTGCTTGTGTCTTGTCCATGCCATAAGACGTGCGGCTTTTTTCCCCAGGGCCAATAAAGCGTTTGGTCTTGATCTGGTTGAATTGCGTGAGAAACCCTGTTACGGTCTCCCAATCAGCCTTATACCGTTGATCTCCTTGACCTACGAACCAGTCCTCGCCTTCTTTCTCCATAGTGATCGGGCCTGCCGCCTCAGAGGCTCTTGATACCGTGAATTGCTGAATTTGTTCAGAATCCAATTCAAGTACGATACTCCGGAAGGTGCGCTCTTGTGAACTACTGCTTTGTGTTTCGCTGTACCAATAGAGGCCGCCAAGCACAAGTACTGCCAAGAGCAGCAAACGAGTTGTTTTTTTATTCAACATAATTGGGGTTCCTTCTTTTTTCACGCTGAATACGACGCCATCGGAAACGAATGAAGCCATAAATAATGACCAGCAAGATCGGGGCAAAGAAATTCAGCCATTTGATCTGCGCGCGCTTTCCATCTTCTACTTCCTCAAGCGGTCGGTAGCTACTACCTCTGGTACGTAGCTCGATCAAACCCGTTTGGTCGCTCAACCATTCCGCAGCGTTCACTAATAGACTAACGTTATCTCCGTTCAATCGCTGTTGGCGCTGGCCTTCACCATTAACCGCGAACTGGCCGTTACCGAATACAACGACTCGGTTGCCCGGTGAACCCGGGACAATAGGCCCTTCCAAGGCCGCAGCGCTGACCAGTTTAGAGCGCGGGAAATCAATATCAGCCCATTTCTTTTGTACGTCGAACGAGACAGGAGCTGGCAGCTCATTACTACTGGCCGAGGAAAAGATCAGTGGCGTGTAGTTGATTGATGAATCTCCCGTGAATTCTATTGGTGCGGTGAACTGCATGATAACGGCCTCTAATCCGGCTGTTATCGGGTGCTTCTCAAAATCGGTGAACAATGGGAAATAGGGGAATTGAACAGGCACAAGGATAGGGAAGGGGCCTCGCTGCTGCCGTATTTGCACTTGGCCACAGCTCTTATCGATCAAGAAGTTGGGCCTTAGGGTAATTCCTTTTTGAGCCAACCACGTTTCCAAACCTGTGTTACGCGCACTTCCGAATTGCTCTGTGGCCAGATCAGCGGTAACACGATCCAGCGAAACGAGCAAGTTGCCACCGCGAGCTAAGAACCGGTCCAACTGGTACAGGTGACCTGGCGGGAATGAATCGGCTGGGTTAACGATCATGATCGTGTTGAAACGCTCATTGACAGGAATCGTATCGAACAAGGTCATCGCCTGCACCGTACTGGTTACGCTCAAACCATTCAAGGCCTCAGGCATAGCTCGTAAGGTTGGCTCACCATGCCCCTGCAAGAACCCTAAAGTTGGTTTTTCTACTG
>CAZPEQ010000013.1:0-4360 GCA_964585605.1 uncultured Weeksellaceae bacterium
TGGAGGAAATCGAAACAATAACATCATTGCTGATATGGGGACCTGTCTACCTCTAAATGCGGTTGGTAATGTTACAGCACCTCCGGCAGCGAACTTCACGAATACGATTTCTTGCATGACCGTGGATTTCGGAGATATGTCAACGAATTTTCCGAATACGTGGAGTTGGGATTTTGGAGATGGAAATACGGCGTCAGTCGCATCACCAATGCACACTTACGCCAGTTTCGGAACGTTCACAGTAACCTTGATAGCGACCAACGCTAATGGTTCAGATACGATCGTGAACTCGGTCACCATAGCATCTGATGCTGCACCAACGGCAATGCCACGATCCATATGTGTAGTAGGGCCTGCCACGCTTACTGCACAGGGCGCTGCGATATTTGATTGGTACAGTGACGCCGGAGGAATGAATTTGTTGGCCACTGGCGCGACGTTCGTGACAGGAACAATCACCAACGATACGACCTTCTTTGTGGGAACTAGCGGCGCTTGCGCCAGTGTTTCGCTGACACCAGTTGACGTTTCTTTGGTACCTCCAATGGCACCAGATAGTGCATTAGGGGCTGTTGGCTGTGAAGGAGAGTCCTTAACGCTGGAGGCTTTCGGTACCGGTGATCTGGTATGGTACGACGCTGCGGTAGGAGGAACGCCGCTTTTTGTTGGGCCAACATTCAATACAGGTGTGCTCAACGCTAGTCAGAATTTCTTCGTAGCATCTGGAGTGCCTGTCCTTTCAGCTGAAAATACGGGCCCTCTAGATGGCGGTATAGGTGCGGGAGGACAATTGAACTTGGACAGGAGGTTGGTGTTCAACGCACTGTCTGATATTACTATTGTTTCGGCCTTGGTAGATGCGGGCAGCTCGGGTAACCGGGAATTTACAGTGTTTGATAGCAATGGCAATACGGTCACCTCTGTGACGGTGTTCGTTCTTGCGGGTCAACGTCGTATTACATTGAACTTGTCAGTGCCCCAGGGTACTAATTACGAGATCGGTGTTTCTAGCGCGTTAATCGACCTATTCCGAAATAACGGTGGAGTTAATTATCCTTACACTTCAGATAATGTAGAAATTACGGCGTCTACTGCTGGAAATCCGGCTGCGTTTTACTACTACCTGTATGATTGGGAAGTGCTAGCGGAATCCTTTTGTGAAGGAACAAGGCTACAGGTTACAGGAGTGGTTAACCCAACTCCGTCCGTTTCTGCTGCCTTGAATGGTAATACGATGGATGCAGGTGTCGGTTTTGCCAGCTACCAGTGGTTCTGGAACGGTTCTGCAATTTCTGGGGCAACAGCACAAACGTATACCGCGGTCAGTAATGGGAGTTATTTCTGCGAGGTGGCGGATGCCAATGGTTGTGTAGGAACATCTAATACACTCACGCTGACTTCAGTTGGTGTTAATGAGCAATTAGAAGAATTCGGTTTCGCGTTATGGCCAAATCCAGCCGCTAATGAATTGAATGTGCAGGTGGGTTCTGAGTCGGGCACCTATCAGCTTTATGCACTCACTGGTGCGATTGTGAAAGAAGGGAACTTTGCTAATTCCTTCCAACTAAGTGTAGGTGAATTTGTAGAAGGGAGCTATCTCATGCAAATAACCACTAGTACTGGAACATACGTACAACGTGTGATCATTGAGTAATCTATAAGGTAAAGCGATTTTATCGCAGTAGAGAGCGGCGTTGTTAACAAGCAACGCCGCTTTTGTTTATCCCTAAGCCTCGTAATAAACCTGTAGGCGCAATAAATTTGCCGCATGCGAATTGGCATAGTTTGTTACCCCACATTTGGTGGGTCGGGTGTAGTGGCAACGGAGTTGGGTATGGCTTTAGCAGCAAAAGGCCATACGGTTCACTTCATAACCTACAGTAGACCGGTTCGGCTAAAAGATTCAATAGGAGATATCCATTTTCACGGTGTTCGCGTCAATGAATACCCGTTGTTTAAATATCCGCCATACGAACTTGTGCTAAGCAGTAAGTTGGTTGATGTGGCCTTGTACGAAGACTTGGATGTGCTTCATGTGCATTATGCCATACCACATGCGAGTGCAGCCTGGATGGCGCAGCAAATATTGAAGGCTCAGGGCAAGGATCTGCCATTCATTACTACGCTGCACGGTACAGATATTACCTTGGTAGGGAGTGACCCGAGCTTCGGCCCGGTCATCAAATTTGCAATGGAGAATTCCAGTGCGGTTACGGCTGTGAGTGAGGACCTTCGTCGTGATACGATCACGCAATTCGATATTCGACGTCCTGTTCAGGTAATACCCAACTTCATTAACCTAGAACAGTACAAGCCTAGTTGTGATCTGGAGCTAAAGAAGAAGTTCGCGCCGAACGGAGAGAAGTTGATTGTGCATATGTCCAACTTTCGTCCAGTAAAGCGGGTAAGCGATGCAATAGACGTGTTTTATCGCATTCGGGAAGAGATTCCGGCTAAGTTGTTACTTATCGGTGATGGACCCGATCGACCTATGCTTGAGCGCAGATGTAGAGAAACCCCAAGATGCCCAGATGTTGAGTTTTTCGGAAAGACCAGCGCACCTGAGGATTTGTTGAACATTAGTGACCTCTTCTTGTTGACGTCTGAAACGGAAAGTTTCGGTTTAGCAGCGCTGGAAGCAATGGCCAGTGGAGTTCCTGTTATATCCACTAACGGAGGCGGAATCCCAGAGGTAAATGAACAAGGAGTTTCTGGTTTTTTGAGTGAGGTAGGGGATATTGAGGGCATGGCGGCAAACGGCTTACGCATCCTGAAAGAAGAGGGAACACACGCCAAGTTTAGAAAAGGAGCGATCAGCAGGGCGAAGTCCTTTTCTATCGATCATGTTCTACCTCAGTATGAGGAGCTCTACGCATCGGTGGTAGGGCAAAAGAAGTGATGGAATTTATCAGTGACAACGTAAGTGTCGACCAAAGTAAGGGGCGCTTGTCTGTGGTCATATCGCAGAAGTTGGAGGGCTGGAAGAAGAGTTTGTTTGTGACTTGGTTCGTCTTTTGGTCTTGTTGCGGCGTTTACTTTATCGTTGCTTTAACGACCGAGCCTGCAAGGGAAACGAAACTAATGATCTTGGTCTTGCTCGTGTTTTGGACTTACTACGCATGGAAGATCGGAAAAGCCCTGATGTGGAGACTGAAAGGCGTTGAGCAGTGGCGTGTATTGGATGGCGTACTTACGGTCAAGGATTCAATAAATGGCTTTGGAAAACCTAAGAAGTATTTCGCCGAAAATATTCAGAAGTTTGGCTTAATGGAAATAGATAAGGCCAGTTGGAAGTGGCATATGAGTAATTCTATATGGCAGATAGGAGGGGAAAGAATAGGGTTCGAGTACTTTGGTAAGCGCATTGGGATCGGGAAGGGCCTGAGCGATCGGGATGCTGAGCAGGTTGTCCACAAAGTGGGGAAAGCGTTGAAAGCTGAAACTAGAAAATTGAAACAATAGGGTTGAAAATAGGGCGGTATTTAAATAAGCTAATCAAGTGACCAGACAATTAACCGATTGGAGAATGTAGTGGTCCAGGAACCAGGTGCGAAATCTAGGGTGCAGTGGTGGATGTTATCTGAAACCTTAACTTTTGAAGTTGAGGTTCGCGTTCCCATTCAAAGCTTGACCAGCTTTATGATGCGGTCTTGGTCACTATTGAAAACATGAACGAAGTAAATACCTGGGGTAAGGCCTACCAAAGAGATTTCCTGACGGGAACTATGGATCGTGTTCAGATGCACTACTTCTTTCCCCAAACTGTTCACAATGTTTATGTGCTGCACCCGTTCTTCGCCGAACTCAAGGATCAGTCGATCAGTCACCGGGTTAGGGTATAAATCAATGGTATTCTCAAACGTGTTCTCGGGAACGGTGACGGATCCCGATGTATACACCCGCACATGACCGGCATCGACCCCATTTCCATCATTCTGGAGTGCTCCAATAGCCACCGTTGAACCGTCCGCACTCAGACTTACTGAAAAACCGGAGAAATCGGCAGTCGCTTCTCCGTCGATATCTTGACCCTGCGGAACCCAGCCAACGCCGGTGAGCGTGTGTACCCGCACATGGCCGCTATTGTTGGCACCATTAAACCTTGCCCCAATGGCCACTGTTGAACCGTCTGCACTCAGGCTTACTGACCAACCTGATTCATCACCAATGGCTTCTCCATCTATGTCCTGGCCCTGTTGGACCCAATTTGTTCCATTGAACTCAAACATACGCACATAACCAACGAACGAGGCATTGCCATCATTTCCTCTCGCCCCAATGGCGACTGCTGAACCGTCTGCACTGAGGCTTACAGAAAAACCAGAGCCATCACCAACAGTTTCTGCATCAATATGCTGAC
>CAZPEQ010000013.1:4460-16834 GCA_964585605.1 uncultured Weeksellaceae bacterium
AGGCTTACAGAAAAACCAGAGCCATCACCAACAGTTTCTGCATCAATATGCTGACCTTGTTGGATCCAACTTATTCCGTCAAAAGCAAATACACGCACACCGATGCCCGGACTCCCGATAGCCACGGTCAGGCCATCCGCACTGAGCTCTGTAGAGAAACCAGAGAGATTTCCGGTGGCTTGCCCGTCTATATCCTGGCCTCGTTGGGTCCAATTCCCAACATCATAAGCATAGACCCGTACGTGACCAGCATTGTTACCATTACCATCGTTCTGGTGAGCTCCGATAGCCACAATTGAACCATCTGAACTTAAGCTTACAGAAAAACCGGAACGGTCATCAGCGGCTTCTCCATCGATGTCTTGGCCTCGTTGGACCCAGGTACTACTGTTAAGTTCAAATACACGCACGTGTCCAGCATCACTGCCGTTACCATTATTCTCAGGCGCTCCTATAGCTATTACAGAACCATCTGCGTTCAGGTCCACGGAAGAACCAGAAAGATCACCAGCAGCCTCTCCATCAATATCCTGCCCTTGCTGGATCCATTGGGCCTGGACCGGTAGGTGCACGAGAACCCAAAAGATCATTACAAAGGATCTTTTAATTGATCTACCTAGCATACAACTCATCATCTAGGCCGGTTCTATATTTCGTTCGATCATTCAACAGATGCTTTTAGCGAGTGGTGTTTCTCAGGGTGAGATTAACGCATTGGCTTAGGACCAAGTAAGTCAATGCTATGATCGGGCAACTAAGGCCTAGTTCATAAGCTTGATACTCAAGTTCAAATTTCTATCTGACGATCGAAACTTTTTACCTGATTTTCTGTTCGCTCAGATTTTTCAACTTTCCTTTTCTACCTCGATCCGAAAGGCATTTCCCTTGATCCGCTTGGTGGGTATACCACCTATTTCCTCTTCGAGGATCATACGCTTAGCAACAGGTTTTTCCAAGACTTCATCGATCGATCGGACCACGGCAGCGGGGATATGTGCTGCATGCATGCGTGTTACGAACGCTTCACTGGAGAGTTGCTCAATGGATGAATTCAGCAGGGTCACCAGTGCCGCCCTATTTTGGAGCCGGTCCTGATTGGAACGGAACCGTTCGTCTTGGAGTAAAGTGTCCTGACCAATGGTCGTGCATAATGAGTTGAAATGTCCATCACTACCACATGCCACAAGCACGTGTTTCCCGTCTGCAGTGGTGAAGAGGTCCCCGTAAGGGGCAATGTTCGGGTGTTGGGTGCCTAGTGGTGCTGCGGTGTGGCCTTCCATGAGGTAATTGCTCGCTTGGTTGATAAGACCAGAAAGAGCAGCTTCTTCTAAACTCACCTCAACATAAGCTCCTGTTTCGTTGTGGTTGAGCAACGCAGCGAGCACACCTTCTTTCAATTGATGGCCTGCAAGCACATCGATCATAGCGATCGGTAACCGAGCTAAATTCCCGTCATGGCCCGTCATGCCGATATACCCCGTTTCCGCTTGTAATACAATATCGTAGGCAGGAAGTTCGGCTTCTGCAAAGCCCTTAATATGGCCATGTATGATCGTGGGGTTTGTCGCGCGAATGGAGTCTCTATCCAAACCAAGTTTTTTCGCTTGATCGGCCGGATTATTCGTAATGATCACATCGCAGGTGCTGATTAACTGCTTCAATGCTATTTGTCCTTCTCCAGTAGTTAAGTTGATGCGGACATACTCTTTACCATAATTGATACTACTGAAATAAGCAGATACGGGGCTTGTTCCTTCTTCTGACGGTAATTTCCATGTACGTGTAACGTCTCCTTGAGGCGGTTCTAGCTTAACAACACGAGCGCCAAGTTCAGCAAAGAACATACCTACAGATGGTCCTGCGAGCACGCTTGCTACTTCAAGCACCACCAGCTCTGCAAGTTTTTTCATTGCCCAAAGAAACGGTACTCCAATCCCAAGGAAAGGCTCCAAATACTAGGAAAGGAAACTTCATCTTGAATAATGAAATACCACAGGTACGTGTCCAGCGTAACCGTTTCAGCGGTGAATGCCAGTTGCCCCTTACCCGTGTCCATTTTCAGTTTGCCACCCAGGCCAATGATTCCATGTAAGGACTGCGGGCCGTAGTAGTCTGGAGGAAATTCATCAGGAAGGAAAAAGAAAGTTGTGCCTCCAACTTCCAAGCTGGCAGAGAACGCGAAATGCGGCGCAAAGGATATTGTTTTGCTAAGTTGACGATCGCGCAAAGCCCAAGCACTGCGAAGTGTTATTCCCTGATAATCATTCGCCCCTAATTGACCAGATCGGTAGCCGTACATCAGACCTAGTTGAATGCGTTCATTTTTAAAGTTCACCAAGGCTCCTGCGGAGAACTGGCCCTGCAAGCCAGCAAATTGAAAACGCGGACTAATGTCCAGCGATTTGCGAGAGGTAGTATCGGATTGGGCGTATATCTGCGACCACCAACAACAGCAAATAATGAGTATCCAGCGCATTAGAGGACGATCAATTCATGAATGACAGTATCAGGCGTCACAGTAACCTCCAGGTATTCCAATCGCCTTGGCCAGGGCGCTGTGGCCCATACTGTGCCTCCTGGGAAGCGATCCGTGCCAAAACTGTGCAAGTGTCCCATGAATACGACATCTGGTTTCCGGTCGTTCATGATCGTATTCAATCGAGCAAGAGGAGCACCATCCAATTGCACATCTGTCGGCTGAATATGCATGAGCACAATGGTTTGCCCATCGAAGGGGGTTGCCAAAACGTTATCTAGCCAGTCGTAATCAACACTGAACTCACTTTCAAATTCAACATTGTCAAATTGGACGAACCGAGTTCCTCCTAATACGTATACTAGATTCCTCTCTCCGAACATGGTTTCGTAGATCTGCCTGCCATTGGCGAGGTGATCATGATTGCCAACAACGGAGATGAATGGCATCTCATTGTCGATCATTACATCACTATACCAGTTGAACTCCTGTGTAAGTCCTTGATCGGTAAGGTCTCCATTTACAACAATGAACGATGCATTTCCTCGCGAACGGATGTCGTCAAGGACATCTTGCAACTCGTCGTAGTAAAAATGAGGGTCTCCTGTGATCGCGAACGAATACGAAGAGTCAAGTGCTTGCCTGATAGTTTGGATATTGCGCGCGTTTAAGTCTCGCTTATCACCAGGAATCTCCGCATCCCACGGTTCGAATTCGAATACGTCGTTACAGGAGGCAAATGCTAGTAGAAGAACCAGCGAGGCAACACATCGTGAAAAGGCCATAATACAAAGGTAAGCAGTAGGTTTAGGGGCACTTCTTCAATGAATGAACATCGTACGCTAAACTTGGTCACTCAACGATCAGGCGTTGCGTAGTTGTCACGGAATTCTCATATAGGGTGATGAGGTAGGTTCCTGCTGAAAAGGAGGAAACATCAACATCGATAGACCGAACATGAGGCTTCAATGCGTATCGTTGAAGAACGCGTCCGTCAATATTTCTAACCAGAATATTTCCTTCCCCAGAACCCGTTCGAAGGAGTGTGGTTAATTGCAGGGCAGGGTTCGGATACAGTTTGAATTGGTCATACTCTGGTTGTTCTTCATGAACACTTAGCGCTATGTATTGACCACAACCCAAAGTATTTTGATCATACCAGCTTTGTACCGCACTTGCACGTTGCTTCAATAAAGCCACATTGGAAAGGTTACTGGTTGTGCTATCCCTCGCATAAATATGTGCTACTTCAAAACAGAGCTCTTGATTGGGTTGAACATTCAAGAAAGGCCCTACCGAGGCGAACATTCTGCGATCGTCAGGAGCATTCGCAGCACTTACCTCTGACCATGCCGAGGGGTCATTGGGGTCTCCGTGGAAAATGAACTGCGTTGCTCCGGATAGCGGAGAGTTCATGGGGCTTCCATCGGCAAGTCTACCTCGAACATTATTGTACAAATTACTATCTACCGAAAAAATTCCATCGGTCAACACGGCTGAGGAGAGCTCATGATTCAAGAGCACCATTCCTTGGGCTGGAGGCACCGCACCATAACCCAACACTCCAACTTCATTTTGGTCATCATTATCTCCATTGTAGCCAAATACCATGTTCAGGGTTGAATCACTACCTGCATAATCGTCTAGAGGAGCACCTATATCGAAATCAATGAAGAACGAGATCCAAAGGGAATCATATACTACGCCTGACCTATTGATCACGTTGTTCTCGGTGAACATCACCTGATACAGCGGGTCACCTTGTGGCACGTCAAAAGCGTAATTCTGTGATATGACGTCAAGGCCAACAGGGTTGTCGTTGGGCTGAGTCGCTGACTTGCTGTCGGACTTAACAGTGTAGGTAGAAACATCACCCTTGAAAACTGGGAATTCTCCTTGACCGGGTTGATACATACCATCACCGTTCAAATCCTCAAATGGAGCCAGATTAAGACGCTCACCGTTGCTTGTATTGCCATTGGCAGGATAAGCGGCCAGATTTCGATCTAGAACATAGCCTGGGTTACCCCAATTGGAGATGTGATCCCAAACAAGCCCGTTGTCGAGCTTCCAAACCTCATGATAGCGATCGCTATAAGTCAAATCTAAATTGTTGGCAGTGGGTCCAGCTCTAAGCAAACCGATGTTGAAATTGCCGAACGGGTCAGGATATGCCGTTCGAGTTATGCTAAGGCCGTTCGCATTGTTAGCAACCGCCCAAAGGCTTGTATAGAAGAGTGAACTCCGACCGCTTCCTGCGGGTACTTCAAAGCCAGGACCATCAAATTGCGGTTCAACAAAATCGCCGAGTGCCTCAATGAGCACATTCATTCCAGCCACGGCTATTTGGTGTCCATCCTTACCGGGAAGGATCTTTCCTAAGCCGTCAACCTCGATGTACGAGTCATACGTGTTTGCGAATTTTCCGATCAATACGTTTCCGTTGAATTCGGCAGATTCCCTAATGGTCGCCTTAATCACACTCCTGTTATAGGAATCAGGATTTATCACCGTTACGCTGCCGCTGCTGATTGCGGGTCCATATCCTGGAATGTTAAGTGCGAAGAATTCGAAGCTGCCCCCAGTAGACTCCTCTTGGAAAAATCCACTCTGTACAAAGGACGTACCATCCCATAGTGTGGAATTAAATAGTTGCATACTATTGTCCGCAGTTTCATCGAACCCTCCAACAATGATCAGGCCGTTAGGCGTGGTCAGCATATCGTTAACGGTGCCATCTAACCCCAAGGAGAGTTGCTCCCAAGTATTACCATTCAACACGGCAACATGATTAACGGAGTCGGTACCTACAAACTCAAATTCTCCTCCAATGAACAGTTGCCCATCATGTGCTTCCAGTGCTCGAACATCCCCGTCTAGGGCTGTATTCCCCACTTGGTTCCACGTGCCTCCTGATAACTTGGCTATATGTAGGAGGGAATCTCCTCCTAGTTCTTCAAAGTCTCCTGCGGCATACAATTCACCATTGAACACTTCTAACGCATTAACATCTCGGTCAAATGGGTAAGCCAGGGTATCCCAAACGGTGCCATCCCAGGACCAAATAGCTTCGTCGCCCTCTTGTCCAGCTATAATGAGTTTGCCTTGATAAATGATCATTGCATCAACAAAATCACTCGTACTATTGAACGGGCCGATTTGAGACACCACACCGTTAGAGCTGATTTTGACCAATGAGAAAAAAGCTGAATCCAGGAACGTATTGAACTGCCCGCCGACATAGAGATCCCCCCCATATTCCATCATACATCGAACATTTCCTGTTTCTCCTGTGGAGTAAGGGAGAAGCCGTTGCGAGAACGAATTCATGGCTAAGGATGCTAGAATGCTAAAGAGTATTAGTTTTTTCATTACTAAGGGTAGTTTATGGCGATGATTTACGTCGAGCCGAAAATAAGGAAAGAAGTCTAAATCGTGCCTAGAACCTTGTACCAGAGAGGTAAGGGTTAAATCGTTCCATGCCCAGAACTTAGCTCACCTCATCGGATCAGTATTTGGTAGACCAGTGGATCAATGCCCTTTCACATCGCTCCAAGTGACTTTTTTCAACAGAGTGCTCTCGAGCAAGCTCGAGCTCTCTTTATGAAAAAAGCCTTGTCGCTACGCAACAAGGCTCTCAATCATCTAGTACCCAGAACTGGACTCGAACCAGCACGCCCTTGCGAGCACTACCCCCTCAAGGTAGCGTGTCTACCAATTCCACCACCTGGGTATACTTGTTTTCAATACGAGAAAAAAGCTTCTAAAGAGAAGCTTTTTTGTGAACCCGCTGGGGTTCGAACCCAGGACCCTAACATTAAAAGTGTTATGCTCTGCCAGCTGAGCTACGGATTCAATGTGTCTCCTTTGCAGGAAAGCGGGTGCAAATGTAATAAATAGCTCAAAGAGAACAAGCCTATTTTTCAGACCTTTTCTCGACTATCGGATAGCGTTCAAATTCCTTCGTTCGGTCAAAGAGATACCGGAACGTACCTAGGGTGCGGTAGTTTTCACAACCTAAGTTCTTCACGACTTTAAGCATTCGGGGATTAAAATCGCCGATCCACGTAAGGATGGTGCTCTTGTAAGTACCGGGCTCGACCAGGGTGTCGTCCGCATAGCAGATCAATGCACTTTCCACTCCTTTCCCTTGCCATTCTTTAACCACCCCGAAAACCAGTCCGGTCATCGTCTTAACGGTACCTATTTTCTTGTGATACAAGAATTTTAATTTGCCAATCCAGTTCAGGTTACCATTGACATGCTTGAAGATCTCATTCAATTCTGGCAGGTTCACAAAAAAGGCTACCGGCTTTTCGTCGTAGTAAACAAAAATGATGATGCGTGGGTCCATCACTGGCTTCATGGCCTTCATAATCTTCAATGCGGCTTCTGGCGTCATGGCTTTAAAGCCATCATGATCCACCCAAGCGGAATTATAAACGCTGGAAAATTCGTCAGCGATCCGCTCCAGGGAATACCCTTTTACATTGCGCACAGCAAATTTTGAGTCTACCAAGAGCTGGTTGTATTTCCGCCGGAAAATGACCTCGACCCGGCGTTCCATTGTGCGCTTGAAATACAGTTGCTTGTAATACAAGTTGAACCCGTAGTTCATGAACAATTCATGATAGTATGCTGGGTTATAGCTTGATTGATAGACAGGAGGGTCAATAAAATTATCGATTAACAAACCCCAGTACTGGTTCTTCTCTCCGAAGTTTATGGGCCCGTCCATTGCTTCCATACCATGTCCTTTCAACCAATTGCGCCCAGTGTCCAGTAATAGATCTGCTTGATCTTGATTATTCTGGCACTCGAAGAATCCGATTCCTCCTGTTGGCTGGGTGCTTTGGTTTACGGTTTTGGGGTTTACAAAGGCGGCGATTCGTCCAATAAATTGTTCTTTCTCATCCTTCAATACCCATCGCATACAAGTACCTCCGTCTTGTAAGAGTTTGTTCTTGCCTGGGTCAAAGACCTTAGCGATGTCTTGCTTCAGGTGGGGAATCCAATTTGGATCATCTTGGTAAATAGTCCAAGGTACCTGCAACCATTCGTTGGCGGTTGCGTTATTTGTAACAGGAATGATTGTCATCAAGAATTCCAAAAGTAGCTTTTAGAAAGGCATGAACATTTATTTGATCGGTATGATGGCATCTGGCAAATCGCGAGTCGGCAGAATTCTTGCAGCTCGGATGAAGTGGCCTGTGCTCGATTTAGATCAAGTCATTGAGGAAAGGACTGGTCAGTCCATTGAAGACTTATTCGAAGTGCATGGCGAATCACACTTTCGTGCCCTCGAATTTGAGGCGATGCAAGAATTGCTGCCCATGAACAATTTGATTATTGCTACGGGAGGGGGAACGCCATGTCATCATGATCTGATTACCAAGATGATCGATACGGGCCTAACCATTTATTTGAAGGTTACCCCGAAGACCTTAGCCAAACGCTTGATGAAGGATGAAGTGGTGAGGCCACTTTTAACGGATCTGACCCCAGAAGCCATGGAAGACTCTTTGCGCGAATTGATCAGTAAGCGAAAGGTCGTATATGAGCGGGCCTCTTATCATGTAAACGCAAATGGCTCGGCAGAAGAAGTGGTACAGCGGATTGTGAAAATCGTTGGCGCGCTTCAGTCTAAATAGACGGCATCTTTTGCTCCAAGTCGAACACTTATATGCTCTTGAAGAGTGGTGCTTAACGTTAAGCCAACGATGTCAGCACGAATTGGATAAGAGCGATGTCTGCGATCAACTAACACGACCGTTGTTAATTTACTCAGCGGCACTTCAACAAGATGGGCTGCTGCTATCATAAGAGTCCTTCCACTTTGCAGCACATCATCAACCAATACAACAACTTTGTTAGTCAGCGACTCTAACTCCTGCGACAGGGCAGGAGGTGCTTTCAAGGGGTCGTCTTTGTCAATGGTAAGTTGTACCACCTGTGTTTCAATCGTATTGAACGCACTTACCATAGCAGAAAGGCGATTGGCTAAATCCACACCTCGGTTCATAACACCAACGAACACGATTTCCTGTTCTTGAAAATTCTCCTCGTGCAATTGATGTGCTATACGTTGCAACTTACGTTGAACTTCCTCATGGCCTAGCACCTGAGTTGGAATGCGCTCCTTCAATGCCATTCTTGAAATCAGCGTAAGGTCAGGCCTCTACGCTAGACTCTTTTATCCGCAACTTTCCAAAGAACGCACTATCAGGATACTTCATTCCGGTGTACTTAATTATGCGATCGAAAAGTTCTACGGTATGCGGTTCAAGCTTACGGAATCGAATGCACGACCGGCCTGTATCATAAGCCTTTAAGTCCTTTACAAAAGCATTCAGCAAATCATACGGCATAACATAGAAGGCCATGTAGTGCTTCTGATCTCCTATCGCGCAGAAGGTCTCACCGTCTAGGTGATAGGTAGGCATGCCATACGCAAGATCTTCTTTTACCTGTGGCCAAGTATGCCTGATCATACTTCTTAGTTGCAACAAACATTCCCTGCGTTCAGGACGAAGCGCTTCAAAATACTCAGAGATCGTTGTTGCTTTGATTTTCATGGCGCGCGTAGAGTTTAGATTTTCGTTAGGGTCGCTGAAGATCGTAAAAAGAATGACACGATGCACGTATTCAACAAATCTTTCAACGATCTGCTTTAAATTTTTCTAGGAGACAAGTTGATGAATAGTTCTTTGCCTTGTCGCGCATGGATAGAATTATGTGCCCGCTCCATTTTATTGACGGAGAAATGTTCCTCGAAAAGATTACGGTACAATTTTTCATTACCGCCAAATGGCGGAGTGTGTGGGAATTGATCAACGTCGAATAGCAAGCCTACTAGTTTACCACTTGGCTTTAGTAATTCGTGCATCTTGACTGCATAGGCTTCTCTTTTTTCGGGAGGCAATGCACAGAAGAAAGTTTGTTCAACGATTAGGTCATATTGTCCTTGATGCTCAAAAAAATTGGAATTGATCAGCTGTTCTTTTGGAAAACTTGGTGTTTTTATCTGCAACTGATCAATGGGTTGCTTGGCTATGTCTAAAACATGAACATGCATGAAATTATTTTCATGAAGGTAGATTGCTTCATAAGCATTTCCCGCACCGGGTATCAGAATCTTCAAATGCTGATCAGTCAGTTGGTCGAAGTACGCTTTCAGTGGGGGCGAAGTATGGCCGATATCCCAGCCCGTTTGCTGTTCCTTGTATCGGTCTTCCCAATAAGCTTTTGAGAACATCTTATTTAAGATCCAAGCGAACGATATTTTCAATATGATGCGTATGAGGGAACATGTCAACGGGTTGCACCGTCGTGACCTGATAGACCTCCTTCATTAAGCCAATGTCTCGTGCTTGAGTGGCGGGGGCGCAACTGATGTAAATGATCCTCGGAGCTTTCAATTTTAAGAGTTGAGCTACAACATCCCCATGCATACCTGCTCGAGGGGGATCGGTTATTACAACATCTGGCCTGCCATGGGCATCGAGGAGTTCGTCGGTAAAAAGGTCTTTGATATCTCCTGCAAGAAAATGGACATTCTCTACACCATTCAGGTCTTTGTTCTTCCATGCGTCTTCGATCGCTTCAGGAACAAGCTCTAAGCCCAACACTTGGCTTACTTGGTTTGCAATGAATAAAGAAATGCTTCCTGCTCCGCAATACAGATCATACACGAGTTGATCTGCCTTTAAGTCCGCAAGATCTGCAGCATGTTGGTAAAGTACTTGCGCTTGCTCTGGATTGGTTTGAAAGAATGACTTAGCGCCTATTCTAAATTGAAGATCGCGTATGCCGTTATTCAAGGTTTGAATGATATGGTCTTCTCCTGCATAGGTAATGATGTCTTGATCCCATATCGTATCGTTCTTCTTTTGGTTGATCACATACAACAACGCGTTTATCTCCGCGAACTCAGTCTTAATGGCATCCAGTAAGGCTTCGATCGCTTCTTGATTTGGCTCCGCGAAAGCAAGCAGTACCATTAACTCGTTCGATGTAGTAGTACGAATGGTCAGGTTGCGAAGTAAGCCATGATGTTCTCGAATATTGTAAAAACTAAGCTCATGTGCTCGTGCGTATGTATTGACAAATTGCCTGATCGAATTACTGGGCTCCGGTTGCAATAAACAGGTTTCGATTTGCAAGATCTTTTCAAAGCTGCCGGCCATGTGATAGCCCAATGCACGCCGATCGTCGATCTCATCAAGCTTGTCTAACTCCTCACGGGTGAACCATCGGTTACTTCCAAATGTGTATTCCAGTTTATTTCGATAGAACAGCGTGTTTTGCGACCCAACGGCAGCCGGCACTTCAGGGAGGTCAACCTGCGCTATGCGTGTGAATACATCGATTACCTGCTGCCTCTTCTGAACTAGTTGTTCTCCATAGTTCAGGTGTTGCCATTTGCAACCACCGCAAGTGCCAAAATGCATGCAGCTTGGTTCTACACGGTGTGGCGATGACGTTATCAACTCGGTTAAACGGGCTTCCGCACGCCCTTTACGCTTTTTTGTTAGCTGCACATGGCAGGTGTCACCGGGAACGGCACCTTGAACGAACAAGACCAAACCATCCACCTTGGCAACCGCTTTCCCTTTAGCACCAGCACTTAATATCTCAACATTTTCAAGAAGTGGCAGGGGCTTTTTTCTTCTGGACATGGTAGCCGCGAAAATATGCAAGTCACGGGGGCTTTTGTAGCTTGCCTGCTTGTTAAAGACATTATTCCGGTTCCTGCCCATGCGAAGGCTTTTGTTTCTCATTCTCGGATCATCCTTGATTACATGCGCTCATTGTCAGTTCATGCAGAACTATAAGACGCAGGATGGATTACCAAGCAACGAGGTTTACGACATAGCGCAGGATAATGACGGGTTCATCTGGTTCGCCACAGATGCAGGCGTATCACGGTTTAACGGAAGTGACTTTCAAAATTTTTCATTAGCGGAAGGGTTGCCTGATCCCGTGATCTTCGAAGTGGTGGCCGATGAGCAAGGTACGATCTGGGTAGTGGGCATGAATCGGCATGTGGCTTACTTTAAGAATGAACGCTTTTATCCATATGTGTTCAATGATACGATCGACAAGTACACAATGCCTAGGGCACTGGTTGAGGATGTGCACATCGAAGGAGGTGCGGTGCAACTCATATTCAAGCGAGCGTCTGGTGCGCTTTACATTGACTCGGTCGGAAATACCACGCACGTCGATAGAAGCAAGGCAGAAAAGGAACAGTTCACCGATTACTATGTTCGCGGTGATTGGGTCTCAAAATATTCGACCGCAATTGGCCTTTCTCAGCGGATCTTCCCATACGATTTCCTGGTTCACGTGTATGTCCATACAGGCAAATTGCCGAATGCTGATTCGACTAAGTTTGATGTAGCATTGAGGCGTCGATGGGGTGGTGTTGGTGGTGCGGTCGTGCTCAACGATATGATCGTTACCAGCTTTATGGGAGGTATTTCTGGTTTGGACTTAGTGGATAAGGAGATTGTTAAACTGAAGAATGCGGAGGTTCTGAATTACCAGAGTATACACCGCCTTGTGAAGAAGAACGATAGCGCGTTTTATGCGATTTCATTGGTACATGGGATTTTTGAGATGGAAATTCGGGACGATTCATTAGTGACTACCGGCCGGATTCTTGAAGGAGAGAACTGTAACGACATTTATGTAGATCGCCAAGGCGGGGTTTGGATAGCAACGTACAAACACGGAGTATTTCATTTCAATGAAATTGGTCTGCACACACTGATCCCAGATCAGGTCGCGATCCGTCACATGCGCAAAGCAGATCGGTTGAACGACGTCTTGGTCTCGCGGGAGGACTTTTCTTCTTTTTTTATAAAGGAAGGTGGGGCTGTCTTAGAGTTCGCAG
>CAZPEQ010000014.1:0-16651 GCA_964585605.1 uncultured Weeksellaceae bacterium
GAGGCGAGGGAATAAGGATCGGTCTATTCATTTGCATGCCCGCCGCCTTAGTTTTGATCACCCATTCACAAGGGAGCGCGTCACTGCCGTTGTGAATCCAATTCAGGATGCGATTTGGACGTTATGGCCGCAACAATCTTCCGAACTTTAAGTTGAGGTATGAGAATGCGCAATTTAGTCACTGTGTTATACTTGGTTCTCGCCAGTCTTGGATATGCTCAAGAACATCCATTCCTGAGCAAATTCGAGGTTAAGGAATCTTTTGGGTCAGTGAGTGTGGAGTGGACCATGATCAGTGGTAATACGTGCTTCGGTATTGATATTTTGCGCAGTTTCAACGGTGTGGACTTTGAAAAAGTAGGAGAGATCGCAGGGCTTTGTGGGAGTATAGAGGATTCTATCGAGTATGACTTTATGGACACCACCGTGGTGCAGTTCACAACACATTACTATCGGCTTGAATTGGGCATTAACGGTTTGTCTTCAATACAGGAGGTCTTTGTAGATCAGGTTACAGTTAGCAATGATATAGTGATTTATCCTACCGGAGAGGATTTTGTATATGTCTATGCTGCGGTGCCACCCAATTCAGATGTGCAATTCGCGTTGTACGACATCCAAGGGAGAGAGGTGCAACTTGGCGTGATGCAGAACGGGAGTAAGATGCGCATTGAAAAGGGGCTTAAACGTGGTGCTGCTTATATTTATAAAATTGGTTATAAAGAGCTTTCATTCAGAGGTAAAATCGGCTATTTGTAACATCAAGAGGGTTAATTAGCGTCGACATCGATCACGATACGGACGGCACGAAATTTCTCCAGCGCCATAGTTGTCGTCAGTTTAGACATGGTAAAGTTCTTCTCCTTGAAGTAGTGTTTACGACTTAGTTTCAAGAGGATGTTTCGAATATGTTGATCCCTAATACGCGAAACGTAGGGGGTCTCCGGGCCAATGGCCCGTGTGCCAAAATGCTGCTGTAGCGCTTTGTAGACAGCTCTGGAAGCTTGTTCCGTCTTTTGCTGGTCGCGGTGCTTGAAGGTTAGTTTGATCAGCCTGGAGAAAGGTGGGTAAAGGAACTGTTGGCGTTCATTTAATTCGCGTTCGTACATGCCTTCAACGTCGTTTGCGCGCACCAGTTCAAGAACCGCTTGTTGTGGGTCGTAGGTTTGAATGATCACGGAGCCTAGTTTATTTCTCCTTCCGGCCCTTCCTGCAACTTGCGACATAAGTTGAAAAGCGCGCTCTTCTGCCCTAAATTCTGGAAATCGTATTAAACTATCAGCATTCATAATACCAACAAGGGTTACGTGCTCTAAATCGAGCCCCTTTGTGACCATTTGTGTGCCCACTAAAATATCTATTGAGCCGTCGGCCAGGTCAGCCATGATCTTTCCATACGCGTGCTTTCGTCGTGTTGAATCTTGGTCTAGTCGAGCTATTTGGGCCTGAGGGAAAAGACTGGCGAGCTCTTCTTCTAGCATTTCTGTGCCAAAACCGATCATTTTGAGCTTCTTGCTGTCACATGCACGACATTGGGTAACGGGTTCATATAACCGGCCGCAGTAATGGCAACGCAGGCCATGTTCGCGTTTGTGAAAGGTGAGGCTTACGTCACAATGGTCGCATTCAGGAATCCACCCGCAATCTGTGCATTGCCATATTGGCGTGTATCCGCGCCGGTTCTGAAAAAGAATGACCTGTTCTTTCTTTAGCAGTCGGTCATGGATCGCGGCAACAAGTTGTGGGCTGAACCGCCCCTTCATTTGGTGCTTCTTCTGCGCTTCCCTGATATTGGCTGTTTCTATTGAGGGGAGTTGCACTTGCCCGAATCGCTCGGTTAAGGTTACGTAAGCGTACTTTCCTTGCTTTGCGTTAAACAAGGACTCGATGGACGGGGTAGCCGAACCAAGTATCACTTTGGCTTGATGCATTAAAGCCAATACGATGGCCATGTCTCGTGCTTGGTATCGGGGAGCCGGATCCTGTTGCTTGTAGCTGGGGTCGTGCTCTTCATCCACTATGATCCCGCCCAAAGACTTGAAAGGAAGGAAAAGCCCTGAACGAGCGGCAATGACCAGTTTAATGCGGTCAGGATATTTCACCATGTCTTGCCATATTTGGGCGCGTTCACGGTGGGTGAGCCGAGAATGAAATACGCGAACCCCATCACCCATGCGGGCTGAGATGCGTTTGATCATTTGCGTTGTAAGTGCGATCTCAGGCAGTAGGTATAGGAGTTGCTTACCACTACTTACTTGCTCTTCGATGAACTTCAAATACAGCTCGGTCTTGCCAGATGAAGTGATACCCTGAAGTAGGCATACTGCTTTGTCTTTGAACCCAGCAACCACTTGTGCATAGGCTTTCTCTTGCGCATTACTTAAGGTTGGGAGGGAGAATGTGGCATCGGCTGGTGCAGGGGAGTCATCGATTTTGATTACGTCCAGTATCCCTTTGTTGACCAGCTGCAGGAGCACCGCGTTCGTTGCGGTGCTGGCTTTCAGCAAGCGGGTTCTTTCAACATTCCGTGGAGTCTCTTCCAGCGGGGCGGCCAATTGAATGAAACTCATGAGGACGTGCGTTTGCTTTGGAGCTCTGGCGAGTTCGTCAAACACACGATTCAGCGCAGCTTCGTTCTTATACGCCTCCTGAAGTACGACAAGTTCTTTGGTCTTCGCCGTAAACCGATTCCGCACTCTTTCCTCCACGGTAACCACGCCTAATTCTACCCACCGCTTTACTTTTTTTAGCGGGTTCTTCAGGTTCATTAAACTCCCGATCTCGTCAAGAGAAAGTACATGGCGTTGATCGAGTATGGCGAGTGCCGTTTGCTCCTTTTCAGGCAATGATGCGCGTTGGTCAGTATAGGGCAGTGGTGTTATTCTTGTTTCTGAATCGAGAAGCAACTGTGATGGTATTGCGCCGATCATCACCTCTCCAAGACTGCACAGGTAATGCGTAGCAAGTCGCTGCCAGAACTCCAGCTGGATAGGGAATACGATCGCTTCATCATCCACCACCGAAAGGATAGGTTTGGTTTGTACCCCTTTTGTTCCTTTTTCTACAAAGCCTGCGATTATTGCCGAGTAGATCTTTTGGCCTCGACCGAATTGAACGGTTACGCGCCTACCTAATTGGGCTTGGGCTCTTAGTTCCTCTGGAATGGAATAGGTGAACGTTGTACCCGTTGCTAGGGGTAAAATAAGCTTTACGAATAGGGGAGTGGCCAGGTGCATTGAAGGATTGCAAGTTTACCACCTACTTCGTCATGGAATTGTCATTTAACTGAACTGAGCAACGAATCATAGAATAACTGCGTCTTATAAGTGACAGACAATTAAACTCCGATCAAAATGAAGAAAAAAAAGAAGAAAACAACGATCGGCCAGGACATTTACGACCTGTCAACTCCGCTATGGGACGCTTATCACAAGAAATTGCGCAAGTCGGTAAGATTCCCTCGCTATTACAAGGCAACAGCTAATTGGTAGTGCCTTGGGTATAAAAGGGTTGCAAGAGAGGCGGTTAAAAGAGCCTCTCTTCCTGTTTCTAGAAGGGTCATCAGGTATATAAGAATGACACATTCTATAAGAGCAAGCTGAGTTTGAAGGCCACTATCGATTCTGAGGTGAAGTACTGAATGAGCCGGATCAGGCTATTGCCGGTTAGGTTTCCTTGCTGATCGGCAAGGCAGGTTATTCACTTTTCAATGCTGAAAGCATGTAAAAACAATCTGACCCTTAGTAACGTATGTATCTACCTTCGTTCGAGAAGTCTCAAAAGCGGATTCATTACGATGACCATTAAGTTCCTATTTCGAACATGCTTAGCAATGTTCATGATTTCGGCGTTAGTCGCATGTACGGATGAGTCCGTGGTGGATGATTCGGATACGACAAGAAGTGAACCTGAACAAGATGATGCAGAGGGCAGCAAGACATTGAATGTTGATGGACGCGTGTTCAGCGTGCCTTCTCCGGCTCAAACGGCTATTATGCTGAAATCCTTGGGTAAGGGGTACAACAAGGCGTTGATCGTAGATCCGGCGGCAACGGCTCAAATGGCCACGAAGGAAGAAAAAGCGCTGTTGATGGGTATGTACGGTGCAGATTTAGCTTATTCTGTAGCCTTCCAAGATGGTCAGACTGGTTTAAGGATGTTTAAAGCGATTGAAGGTGTTGCTTCTGATCTTTCGTTGAGCAATGCCATTGACAAGTCTTTGGTCAACCGGTTTATGAGCAACATGGAGAATGATGATAGCTTGCTGGTCTTAAGTGGTGTTGCCTTTCGAGCAGCAGACCAATACTTAAAGGAGAACGATCGGAATGACATCAGTTCACTCGTGCTTGCTGGCGGATGGATTGAGACCTTAAATATTTCCCTATCCGTATATGCTGCGGAACCTGACGCCAAGCTTGCCTCGCGTATCGCGGAACAACGTTCTGCATTGAGCAACCTGGTTGCGATCATGTCTAGTTCTAGCTCAAACGAAAAAGTAGCCGATGTCTTAGCCGGGATGAACGAACTCAATAGCTTGTTTAAGGCTATACCAGTAGAATACTCGTTTGAAAAACCGGTAACTGATGTGGAGAACAAGACCACATTCATTAACAGTACGACCAAAGTCAATTTGGAAGGAGATGGTCTGCAGTCGATCACTGAGAAAGTGGAGGCGCTTAGAACACGTATCCTTTCATAACAAGACCATGATGAACAAGATGAGATCAGCGATTTTACTGGTATGTGTGGCGTTCTTGGCCAACATGTCTTTTGGGCAGTGTAGTGCGATCGTAACCGCCTGTGAGAGCAATTTACCAGCTTCGTACATACCTGATGGCCAATTCCACTACGCACTTTTGAACGAGGAGGAGACGGCAGAATTCGGTATGACGCTATTTGGAGGAACCACCTATCGTGTAGCGGCTTGTAGTGGCACAACTGATGGGAACTTGTTCTTTACCGTCTATGATGGTGATCACAACGAGATTTTCTCTAATAGAGACCACGATTCAGCGCCTTACTGGGATTTTGTGGTTGCGGGTACGTTGGATGTCATTATTGAAGCAAATCTCGACAATTCAAAGGCTTCTTCAGGCTGCGCTGTGGTCATGGTAGGATTCAAGAAATAAGTTCTTTCACTTTTCCGAACTAAAGGGCGCCCTGCATCGTATATGGAGGGCGTTTTTATTTGAAAATGGTCCATCATTTTCAATAGTTTCGATGAGTGAGAAGATCCTACAAGCATTATTAAGTCTGTTCGCTATCATAGCGAAAGCAGAAGAGTCTATTGGCGACAACAGGGCCAATAGTCGATCTATCGTTCGGCGCTTTCTCCAAAGTGAGTTCAATGAGGACATGGTGGCCATGTATTTGGCCAAGTACGACGCCTACGTGCAGGCTTACCATTCCAGCGGAGGTCGAAGTAATAAGCGCCGCAAGCGTACCTCTCTTAACTCCGTAAAGATCTTGAAGATCTGTATGGAGCTCAATGAAGAACTCACCCAAAGACAAAAGATCGTGGTGCTCGTGCGTCTGCTTGAGTTCATCTATATCAATGGTGAGATACAGGAACAAGAAAGAGAGTTTGTAAGCACGGTAGCAGAAACGTTCAACATCACTAACGAAGAGTATGAGCGCTGCATGAATTTCGTGGTGCCTGAAGAGGTGGACAAGGAAGACCACGAAGCGCTATTGTACATAAACGGGGCAAAGAATACGCAATTTGAAGAAGCCCGACATTTGTGGGCAGAAGACCTAGATGGGGAGTTCAGAATACTAAATATTCCTGGCGTGAACCTGTACATCATGCGGTATGATGGACAGAATAACGTGCAGCTGAATGGTATGGCTGTGGAACGCAACCAGCATTATGTGCTGAGCAACGGTTCCTCAATACGTCCGCCTAGTGGTAAGAGTATTTACTATAGTGATATCATGAGCAGTTTCCACCAAGGGAATGACGCTCCAACGATATCATTTGTAGCACGTGATCTAGGGTTGACTTTTTCTAACGGCCGCACCGGGTTGCACGACTTGAGTTTCAAGGAAACAAGCGGCAAGCTTGTTGGCATCATGGGGGGCAGTGGCTCAGGTAAGAGTACCCTGCTGAACGTACTCAATGGCAACATGATTCCCTCCAAAGGGCAGGTATTGCTGAATGGGCTTGATGTTCATCACGAACGAGATGCTATTCGCGGTCTTATTGGTCATGTGCCACAGGATGACTTACTCATTGAAGAATTAAGCGTGTTTCAGAACCTGTTCTACAGCGCTAAGCTGTGTTTTGGCAACCTGAGTGATGCGGAGATCACTGATAAAGTCTTGCATTTGCTCCATTCTTTGGGGTTGTATGAAACTAAGGATCTGCGGGTTGGGAATCCTTTAGATAAGACGATAAGTGGTGGTCAGCGCAAGCGTTTGAACATAGCGTTGGAGTTGATCCGCGAGCCATCCGTTCTTTTTGTGGATGAGCCCACTTCAGGCCTGTCTTCAAGAGATTCTGAAAATATCATGGAGCTTCTGAAGGAGCTTGCATTAAAAGGGCGTGTCATTTTTACGGTCATACATCAACCGTCTTCAGATATTTTTAAGCTATTCGACAGGCTCTTGATCCTTGATCAGGAAGGCCATCCGGTGTATCATGGTGACCCGGTTCATGCGGTTATTTACTTCAAGCGTATCGTTGGTCATGTGAATTGCGAGGAAAGCCAATGTGCCACATGCGGTAACGTTAATCCGGAGCAGATCTTCAATATCCTGGAAGCCAAATTGGTGGACGAATATGGGAATGAGACCGATCAACGCAGGATCTCTCCTGAGGCATGGAACGAGGTTTACCGAGCACAAAAAAGACCGGAGGCGGTAAAAGAAGAAGCACGTATTGGCCTTCCCGAGATCCACTTCAACTTACCTAGCAAGTTGAAGCAGTTCAAAGTATTCTTTCAGCGCGATTTCTTGTCTAAGATCGCCAACAAGCAGTATGTAATCGTGAACCTGGTTGAAGCGCCAGCCCTCGCATTCATTATGGCATTCTTCCTACGTTATTCAAAAATAAGCGGGATGGAAGAGAGCAGTTATGTCTTCCGTTTAAATGAGAACATTCCGCAGTTTTTGTTCATTTCCGTTATCGTTGCCTTGTTCTTGGGCTTAACGGTATCTGCTGAGGAGATCATTCGCGACCGAAAGATCCTACAGCGGGAAAAGTTTTTGGATCTCAGTAGAATGAGTTACCTGACAAGTAAGATCAGCATCATGTTCTTGATCTCTGCGGTTCAGTCATTCCTATTCGTTGTCGTAGGCAATTTCATGCTCGATATCTCCGGTATGGGTTTCTTCTACTGGTTGGTCTTATTCAGTACCTCCTGCTTTGCCAATGTGTTAGGGCTCAATGTGAGCGATAGCTTCAATTCAGCGAAGGTCATCTACATCCTCATTCCGGTATTGATCATACCACAGCTCTTGTTCTCAGGCATTATCGTGAATTTCGATAAACTACACCCGTGGTTCGCATCGGAACGCTCGGTACCATTAGTTGGTAATGTAATGGCTTCACGTTGGGCTTATGAAGCACTTGCGGTAACGCAGTTCAAGGAGAATGAGTATGAGCGGAATTTCTACGTTTATGATCAGCGTATGAAATATGCCAATTGGAAGAAGGATATTTGGGTGCGTGATCTACTGAATCGCGTGGCCATTGCGGAACGACATATTTCCAAGCGTGCTGAGAGTGAATCATTCAAGAACGACCTTGCCGTGCTGCGCAATGAGATCGGCAAAGAGGTGCAATTGATTAAAGGCATTACGTTCAATCGCCTGGATGAATTGCACCCGGATAAGGTGACACAAGGGGTGTTGACCGATGTGCATGACTACCTAGATGAGCTGGTCTTGCATTACCGCAAGGTTTACAATCGTTCAGAAGGAGCACGAGAAGAACGCATCATTCAAATGACCAATACAGAAGAAAAGCGAGAAGCTTACTTCACCTTACATGATGAGTTCAGGAATGAGGGACTAGCTGATATCGTTACGAATAAGAACGACCTGGAGGTGGTCGCTGAATACCAAGGAGAGTTGATCCAAAAGAGTGATCCGATCTACCAACAACCTATTTGGAGCGGTTTGTTCTCAGCTCATTTTTATGCGCCTTCCAAAAACATGTTCGGCGCACGGGTTAAAACAATCTGGGCCAATACCATGGTTCTTTGGGGAATGTGTATACTGCTTATCCTCACCTTACAGTTCTCGATATTCCCGCGTTTGCTGAACGCGGCTTCCCAGCTGAAGAGAAGATAAAAAAAGCCGATCAGTAGATCGGCTTTCTCTTTGAAGAAGGGACTTGCAGGTTAAACCTCCTCTATTTGTATCATTTGAAATGGAACATTGATGATGGCTTGGTAATCTTCGCCGGCTTCCATCATATCCTCATCATCTTCTTCATAGTGCCAAAGCACTTTCACGTCATGCCCTGTGTTACGAATGTTCTCTAGCTTCTTAAACAGGTCTAAGATGCACTTTGAACTACTGGTATTGAAGTATTCCAACTGCACGTGTACTAGGGTGTTCTCCTTTGGATCACGTGCATAGTTCTCCACCCAGTCTATCAATGGTTTAAAGAACTCAATTGAGTTCTCGGGTATAGACCTGCCACGCAATTCCATACGGCCGTTCTCCTCACTGAATTCGATTGAGGGGGTCATGCCGGTTCCTTCAAGTTTTAATGATGCCATTTAGTTCTCTTCTGAAACGTTTACGTTTAGGCTGAAGAATGTGCTTTCTCCGTCAACAGGAACGAACGCATACTCCAATTTTCTTTTGCTCTTGCGGGCCATATCTATAATGCCCAATCCTCCTCCTCCTTTCTCAGAAAAGGATCCATTATCTAGCACTTCACGGTAGAATGCCTTTAAGGCCCCTTGATCCATCTTGTTGATCTTATCAAGCCTCAACCTCAGGTTGTCTACCTCAACATGGTTCATGTAATTGCCCGTGAATACGGAGTATCCATCCTCTGTCTTGGCAACCACCACAATACCATCTCCTTGCGCGTTCACCTGCTCCTGTTCATTGGCATGATGTTGCAAATTCTGCAAGCTTTCGGTAAGGACCAAAAAAACGCGTTTACGGATTTTTGAAGAAGGTTCATACACCTCCATTTTCCGCTCTACCATGCCCAAGAGAACCCCAACAAGTTTCTCGTTCAGTCCACCTTTAAAGCACAGCATGGTTTGCTGTTTTTCTAAGCCGTCGTAGAGTTCATAGATCCGTTCTAACATGATGTGGGGATTACTAGGAAACAAAATTATCTACTTCCCCCTATCCAGTTACAGTAGCTCAGTTTGTTTTTAACTTGGTTTTCCACGGTAAATAGTTAATTCCTATGCTGCCCTTGCTGTACTTTCGCAGCCCTTCGGAAGATGGCAAACGAGTGGTTTTCAGAGTGGTTCGGGACGGATTATTACAAGATGCTCTATGGCAATCGTAATAATTCGGAGGCGGAAGCATTGGTTCAGTCGATTTTAACGCGCACGAGTTTGCCAAAAGGTGCCGCGGTCTGGGATATGGCCTGTGGACGAGGGAGGCACCTTTTTTGGTTTGACCAGGCAGGTATGACCACCTATGGTAGCGACCTTTCTACGAATAGCATTGAAGAAGCTTCGAAAAATGTGCCCTCGGCAGCGTTGCGCGTGCATGATATGCGAAAGGAGGCGCCTTTTGCCTCCGAAATGGACTTAACCGTGAATTTGTTCACGAGTATGGGGTATTTCGCAGATCCAGATGATGATTTAATGGTCTTGAAGCGCGCCTACGATTCCGTTCGGGCAGGAGGTTATTTCGTTCTCGATTTCTTGAATGCTGATACGGTGGAAGCTAACCTAATTCCGCAGAGTGAGAAGGTGGTGAATGATGTCCGTTTCGTGTCAGAACGATCCATCGAATCGGGTTTTATCGTGAAACGTATCCGAGTCCACGCAGCAGGCCAAGAACACCAGTTCAAAGAACAAGTTCGAGCCTACTCTCCGTCCATGCTGGCAGCATTGCTTGAGCAAGTAGGCTTTTCTGTTACAGTGCGTTTGGGTAGAGATATGATGGAACCACTGGCAGGTAGTGATCGGTGTGTACTGCTGGCGAAGAAGAGCTAATGGATTCGTGGATCATACTTGTGTTCATGTTTGCCCCTTTATTGGTGGGCATGTTGGTGAAGAAGTTCGGGCAAAGCAAAGACATTGTGAATATCCTACTTTCCTTCAGCGGGGCGTTCTTGTTGGCTGTGGCAGTGTTGCACGTGCTTCCTGAATTGTACTTCACTGGAGGTATGGGAATGGGAAAATGGATGCTTGGTGGATTTGTTCTTCAAGTAGTGCTAGAGTTCTTTTCGAAAGGAATGGAACATGGACACACCCATATGCCCCACAGTGGGGTTTTCCCTGTGGTGGTGCTTGTAAGCCTCTGCTTGCACAGTTTATTGGAAGGGGTGCCTTTCTCTGCAATGGATGCAGAGGTGGTTCATGAGAATGCGTATACGCACGCTGGGCATGATCATACACATGCGCTGATAGGTATGCCACTCCTGGCTGCAATATTCCTGCACAAATTGCCAGTAGCCCTTGCCTTAAGTACCGTGTTGGTGAAGAGCCGAGTCAGTAATTCAAGACTGATTACGTACCTGCTACTTTTTGCGATCTCGTTTCCCGCCGGCGTATTTCTTGGCGAGCAATTGGGGGAATGGTTTGGAGAAATGGTCAATTTCTTAGCACTGGCAATCGGTATGCTCTTGCACATTAGCATGACTATTATTTTCGAAAGCAGCCACGAACACCAGATAAACCCTAAGCGCTTCGTGGCCATGATCGTTGGGATGGGTATCGCTTTCTTCACCCTTGTGTAAAAGTCAATTCACTTTAAAAGGCTTCGCCAACAATATGCGGCTGGGCCAGTTCGTTGAAGTGGCGAAAAGTATCGGCTAACTAAACTTTTATGTCGACCAATGAACTGGATGGATTGGCTGCGAGGAGCAGTTACGCTCGCGGCAAGCGTATATGCCTTTAACCTCTTGTTCTGGGAACAAGGAGCCCTTGGAGCAAATATTTCATTCTACGCGGTCTTAATGACGTGTCTAATGATCTTCTTACATCCCAGAAGGCAATTTAACTTGAAGCAGACGGTAGCGTTAGCAGCAGTTGGCTTCAACGCCTTCATCTTTTATTTCAAGGGAACGGACTTTTCTCTGGTCATGCTCATGTTGAGTGTGGGGGTGCATGTCGTGCTCTTCCATGAACATCGTGTGCGCTCGCTTACTTCTGTATTCCCTCAGTTACTGGTTGGCGTGCTCGCCGCTCCATTCGAATTGAAGAGAGCGTTGACATTGCCCTTCACTTCGTTAGGGAAGATGCCTGCTGGTTGGCGTTGGCTGAGGCTTGCTATTATTCCGCTTGCGATCTTTGGGTTATACGTGAGTATGTACCGAGGTGCTAATCCTAAGTTCGATCAGTTGACGGCGGGTTTCTTTGATGGTTTTGCGGAGGTGGCGTGGGACTTCTTTTCGGCCATATTCACGGCACATGCCTTATTCCTTATGCTTGGGGTGATCACCTCGATTATCTTTTTGTTTCGCCTGGCACCTGACTTTATGGCTGCATACGAGGCCAAGTTTAAGGACAGAATGAACCGGGTTCGAAGCAAAAGAGCAAGTTGGATGCCCATGGGAGGTATGAATGCACTGGAGAAAGAGCGCCGCATGGGCATCATTTTACTGGTGATGATGAATCTACTGCTGTTGTTAGTGAATAGCATTGACATTTCTTGGATCTGGTTCGGCTTTGAGGTACCGGAGAATTTTGACCTGAAACAATTCGTACATGCAGGAACCTGGTTGCTGATCCTCAGTATCGCGATGAGTGTTGCTATTATGCTTTATCTGTTTCGAAAGAACCAGAATTTCCACCCGAAACGCAGATGGTTGCAACTCCTGTCCATGGGGTGGATCGGGCAGAATCTGATACTTGGCTTCTCCGTTTTTTTACGCAATTATCATTACATCAACTTTCATGGTTTGGCTGCAAAGCGGATAGGTGTTGTGCTATTCTTGACTTTGGTTTTAGTCGGACTGGTCACCTTGGCCTTGAAGATCAAGCAAAAACGAACTGGGTTCAATTTGATCATCTTGAATTCATGGGCTGCTTTCCTGTTGCTCACCGCAGCCAGTGCAGTTGATTGGGATAGAATGATCGTGGAAACGAATTTGGCGCATAGCAATCCCGCAGAAATTGATGTTGATCATTACCTGGAAATGGATCCACGCACGTTCCCGCTTCTGTATGCGAACCTGGACAGGGTGAGAGAACAGATCCAAAAACATGTGCAAAAATCCACACATTGGATTACGTACACAGATATTGACACTTTTCAAACAATACTTGATCGCAAGACACAACATTACTTAATCGATTACGAGAAAGGTGGAAAATGGGCTAAAACGGATGACATGCATGAGACCTACCAGTCATTGGTCATGCAGCAGGGCGTTTTGGAAAGGTAGACCAAGAATTGAGGAACAGTGTAACCGTTCTGCGTTATTGCGCGTACAAATAGAACATCGTAACGGAAAGCATTACCAAAGAAAATGGCGATCGAATTACGGGCATTTTTTCAAATAGCACTGATCTCAGTACTCGGCTTACTTTTCTACTATTCGAGCCTTTTTTTAGGAGCGATGGAGGGATCGGCCATGGTTAAGGTGATTGCTGTATTGATCTTGTTGATTACAATACCCTTGCCTATTCTAGCGGTGCACAATAAGAACATGTTCAAAGGAACGCACCGCGGCCTTAGGCATTTGATTGTACTGGCATCCATGGGCTTATTGTTTCATCATGCGCTGTTAACGTTTGTGATCGTACTCTTTACGGGTAACGTTCAAGCGTTCTAAAGCACTACGGGCGGAATTTTTCCGTTCTATAATTATCGAGTTGATACATTCTTTCAAGCGTTGCCAAGTGGCTGAAAAAGTGAGAAAGAGGTATTTAAGTGAAGCACGCCCATGGCGTGCTTCTGCATTGCTAGAAGGAACAATTCTGCCCTGCTGATTGTTACCTGTATAAACACACTATGTTCGGTATTTTTAAGAAGAAAACAGCGGCAGAGAAACTGGAAAAGCGTTACAAGGAGCTCTTAGCTGAAGCGCATCGTTTGTCGACAACGGATCGTGCAGCCAGTGACTTCAAACAGGCCGAAGCTGCAGAAGTGCTGAAGCAGATCGAAGCACTAGCTCCCTAGTAGACCTTCGTGAATTCTGAAGACCCGCCCCCAAACATTTTTACTGGATTGACGTATAAACAGAGAGGCTCGTCGTATGTGCGCTTACGCAAACAATCTTGTTTTGCGAGATTACTGCGGTGGTGAAAAACTACACATCATGGGAGGATTGAAATATGGCATTTTAATAGTACTGGTATGTGCTTTTACCAGTTGCAGCAGTGATACGGAAATACGTGTTGATGTAGCAGAGCATCAATGTACAACAGCTTGCGTTGGTGACGAACACACGTACAATCACGGAGAAGAGGGGCATGTATGCAGCCCTGTATGTGAGCGAATAAGGTCAAACAAGAATTGAGCTTGTTTTAGCTCTTCATGTTATCGAATTGGAGGGGAACACCATAGCTCCCTTCTCTGCACAGTGCCATTACGCCCTGTAGGTCATCGATCTTCTTGCCTGTAACACGAACCATATCATCCATGATCTGGGGCTGCACCTTCATTTTGGTGTCCTTGATCGATTTTACGATCTTTTTAGCTGTCTCTCGGTCTATCCCGGCCTTCACCTTGATTTGTTTGATCAAAGATTTGCCACTCGTTTGTGCCTCTTGACTCAGATCATACGCCTGCACATCTACTTTTTGCTTGGTGCTACGTTCGAGTAGAACCTTTTCGATCGCATCCATCTTCATATGATCTTCAGTGGTTAGCGTGATCAGCAGATTTTTGCGGTCAAACTCAACGGAACTGTTCGAACCTTTCAGGTCGTACCTATTGAGCAGTTCTTTCTTGACCGTATTCACGGCGTTATCTAAGATCTGCGGATCCACTTTTGAAATGATGTCTACACTGGGCATGGGGTCGTTCAATTATTTGGGCAACGAAAAGATGTCAGACCAAACATAATCCCCAGACTTAACAGAGACTAGAAAAATCCCACGCTTTCCTGCAGGTAAGGTCAATTGAGCGAGCTTCTCCTTGTTCATGGACTGTTGCATGACCACCTTTCCCTTCATGTCTATGATCTGAATCAGATCGATCCCATTGCTCACGTCATCTTGCGTAACCTGTATCAAACCAGAATCAGGATCCACATAGAGGTCGTAAGTGGGCTTAGACGTTAATGCTAGATCATTATTGATTGATTGAGCATCTCGCACATTCAAGTAATAGTCTGCCGTGTCCAGGACAAAATCCGCCAAACCGGTTCCCCAGAGTGTGATCTTGTATTTGCCGGCCGGAAGCGTTCCTAAGGTGACTGTTTCTTTATGCGGCTTAAGTATCTCTTTTCCGGTGCCGTCGGCAGTACAATCCAAGGTAATGTTGATCTCGAAATCGGTAATGGAGAATGAGGTGTTGGCGACAATCGCATTCGTAACGCTCAAATCTCCGAACACATCAATGCTGATGTTATCCGTATGGGTTGATTTTTCAGGTAATGTCGTGATAGCCCTTGCATAAAAAAAAGTTTGACTAAAAGTCGAAATGGCAAGGCACACCAGAAGAATGGTAAGGTTCTGACGTAACATGATGTAAGGCTTTATTCAAATTTAGTACATTTTTGACCCAAGTGTCCAGTGGACGAGGCCTTAAAAGGGTGTTTGGCAAGCTGAAAAAGAGGGGATTAACACTTTTTTAGCACTTGTTCGTGTTCCTTGGGCGGTATTCGGCGCAGCTGAGTTAGCTCCCCACCTTTAATTCACCACGATACGGCGCATGCCAATGTGGTTCTTTGCATCTTCAACGCGTAAAATGTACACCCCCTTGGGAAGGTCGCTTAAGGAGACAGAAGAGTCACTTGAATCTACCTGTTTTGCCCACTGCTGCTGACCCTGCAGGTTGAATAGGATTAAGCGTGCTTTACCAATAACTTGCTCTGATAGTGAAATCTGAATGTCCCTGCCTTGCGCAGGATTAGGCCAAATCTGAATAGCGTCGTTCAATGTATGCTGAGGTACATGGGTTACCGTGCACATGATGTTGTTCAGGTGATCCCATATCTCTTTTATCAAGACCACTGGCACAAGCGAGAAAGACGCGGCATTGCCCATACGCACCATCACAAGATCTTGCGATGGAACCACACATAGCAGTTGGTCATCTCTGCCAATTCCGCAGTACATGTCCGCTGGCCCTTGGGGAACGAGCTGGCCAGGAAATACGATTTGAGAACCCGGCAACATGTAGGTAGACTGACTGTTGAGCCACCACAAATACCCATAGCCGTTATTGATTGTTTGAGATGGCGTGGACATACTTAGGAAGTAATTCTGATCGGTCATGATCGGCGTGCCATCCCAGGATCCTCCGGCAAGATTCAGCAGGCCAAAACGCGCAAAACTGCGCGCCGTACTGAACATAACACGGTTATAACCAACTGGAATGTACAGGCCGAAAATGCCAGTAGTGCCACTTAACTTCTGAATAAGGTAGTTATTCATAGTTGCACCGGTGGCCGCTTCCACCACAGAAGGCAGCAAGGTATAGGGCGCATTATGGTATGCCCATCGCGTTCCTGGATCTGCCGTATAGGTAAGGCAGTTGGGGTCGGTGCAATCTGAGTCAGGCCCGCCATCATCAAGCCCACTGGTCATTGTCAATTGGTTCAGCACCGTTATCTGCTGCTCTTGAGCTGGGGCTAGGCTCGTCCAGCCAGCACCTAAGTAATCACTAGTTGGGTCGTTGATATCAAGAAAACCCTCTTGTTGCGCCATCCCAGTAAGGAACGCGGTCATTGTTTTTCCTGCGGAAGCCCAATACCATACGCTATCCTGGGTGAAGGTCCCGAAGTATTTCTCCAATACGATCTTACCTCCTTTCAGAACGATAAATGCTTTCGTGTTCTCCGCTTCTAAATGATCGTACAAGGGTTGAATGCTATCGGTACACCATCCCAATGATGCGGGTTCTATGCTGTCCCACGTGGCAGAAGCACTTACAGGAGGGAAGTACAGAGATTGTCCTGCACTGCTCCACGTTAAGCAGAGTAAGGCAAGAAGAAGTGAGTACTTCATGTGTGTAAGACGGGCAAAGGTGAATTGGGTTTAATTCAGTACGAAACTAACTTCTACTTCCGCTTGTATTTTTAGCTGTCCTGGAGCGAACGCACTGCCATCTGTTGAGGAACCTGCATCACCTGTCTCAGTTGAAATATTCGCATAAGCAGAGGTCGTTCTCCAAGGCTGATTCGCGGCGGTTTCACGAATAGTCAGGGCTTTGCCGATTTCTTGACCTAATTCAGAAGAAAGCAATTTGGCCTTTTCTTTCGCTGCTTTGATCGCCTTTCTGCGAGCTGCATCCATGTGCTCGCGGTGTTTGGTTGTTCGAAAAGTCGCACCACTGATGCTATATACTTCTACATCAATGATCGCCTTCATGAATGCATCGTAGCGAG